>JAHHQW010000004.1 GCA_020026195.1 Prevotella sp. | reverse complement strand
CAAACCCATTGGCAGAGTTAAATATGCGCTGATTTAATTCCGCCAACGAGTTTATTAATCTGCCATAATAAAAAGTGGCAGAACGTAGTATTTAACATTCTGCCACTTTATAAATAAAGATTTCGTATTACTTTTTACGATACTGGGAAGGAGACATTCCCATGCGCTCCTTAAAATATTTTCCTAATGAAGACTGCGATGGGAAATTTAAATCATCAGCAATCTCCTTTATCGACATAGATGAATTCTTCAGCATCAGTCGTACTTCAAGAATTACGTATTTATCTATCCATTCGTTTGGCGTACGCTTACTTGTACGCTTAACAGTTTCAGCAAGATACTTCGGTCCTATACCCAATTCACCTGCATACCACTGCACCATACGTTCCTTTCTATAGTACTTTTCAACAAGACGTATAAATCTGGTAAATATTATATCCGCACTGGTATTCACAGCCTCTTCATGTTTCTGTATACGATACATCGCGTTACTAAGATCGCATATCATAGTATTGATTAGCGATCCCAGCAGTTCTCTACGAAAACGATGTTCCTTCTGCATGAGTTTGGCATTCATAATGTCGAAATAGCTGTTCACGGCTTCTATCTCTACACTTGTAAGAGAGAACACAGGATAATTACACGAAAACAAAAGCAGCGAAGAAAGACGATGTATGTTTTTTATTATTTCGTAATAAAATTTATACGACATGGCAAAAGCCTTTCCATCAAAGTCGCTACTTGGTATATAATTATCTATCACATGATCATCGCCTACTATGAGAGCATCGCCTGGGTTAAGCACAAATTCTTCGGTATCTACAGTATAACGCGCACTTCCCTTTGTACATAATCCTACAAAAAGACACTTAAGACGCCATGCATCGCCTGATACCGGAATTTCTCCAATACTTTTTAATAACAGAAGGTCATCATCAAGATGCATTCCTTCTGATATGTTAAGTATGTCTGCCATCGAAATATCTTTCATAAGCGGAGATATTTTATTAGTTATATTTTTCTTTTTCCTATTAGTCGAACAACAGACTCATCATATGTTCTGTCTTAAATCCTGTTATTACCGATTCGGTGTCAACGCCTTTAATGGCTTCTGCCACAGCATCACGTTCAAACTTTACATTATGAAGTTTGTCTAAGAATTCTTTATCAAGGTCACCTATGACGAAGAAATCCCCCATCATGTTAATGTTCTTGATTACATCATTCTTAAGTTCCACAAACACTTTGAAATCACCGACACCTTCGAAGCGATGTGCCTTCCTTACTGAATAACAAGGATTTTTTCCATAGAGGAACTCAGGCAGAAGCATTCTGTCCTCTATTTCTTTAGCACATCTCAGATCTTCTTCTGTGAGCACACGTTTTTTGTCACCACATATTGCCTTGACTGAAAATTTCTCAAACTCTTCGATAGTCATATCAGTCAGGTCCTTAATATTACAAACATGCTGACGGACAGACTGTACGCCCTTACTGCTCAGTTTCTTTTCATTAGGTATTATTACCTTTGTCATAACATCAAGATCGGTATCGAAAAGAAGAGTGTTGTGCAGAATACTTCTTCCGGGTATACGGTAGAATGCAGTTCCTGCGACCTTCTTTCCTCCCACCATTACGTCGTTACGACCTGAGAGTTCGGCATGAATACCTGCCTTATTAAGCATTTCTGTAAGAATTCCCATATATGTGGCATAAGCTCTGTGTACATCAATGTCCTTCGTAATATACGAACACATAATGTTCTTAAGGTCGGCATATACACATCCGCCACCACTTTTTCTTCTGAAAATCCTTACACCGTGCTCGTCACAGTACTCCTGATTTACCTCATTCTCGATAAGCTGGTTACGACCAAATATTGCCGACGGATTGACACGCCACGTAAAGAAGTAGTCATCGTCATCGTATGTTCTTGCTACATATTCCTCAATCGCAAGATAATGCGGAGGATAGTTAAAATCGCATATTTCTGGTAATATTAAATTTGTCATAATTTAGATTTTTGATATGCAAAGATATATTTTTTTTTCCAATTAAAGATTATTGGCAGCAATATATTGAGGCTTAATGCAGAGTATATATACACATTTTACAGACAGTTATGCAGTTACATTGAGGTATTTATTGCACAAAACACAACAAATAAGGAGAAAAAGTACTAACTTTGCCCCCAAAATTACATTACGAATGAAGAGATTGTTTATAGAAACCTACGGCTGTCAGATGAATGTTGCCGACAGCGAGGTCGTAGCATCAATTATGAAAATGGCAGATTATGAGATCTGCGAAGATGAAAAGGATGCCGATGCTATTTTCCTGAATACATGTTCAATCAGAGAGAATGCAGAATCAAAAATATATAACCGACTTGAGACTCTTAATGCAGAACGCAGAAAAAGTAAGAGGAAAGTAATTCTCGGTGTTTTGGGCTGCATGGCCGAACATATACAGAAAGATCTTATTGAAAAGTATCATGCCGACCTGGCAGCAGGTCCTGATGCTTATCTTGCTCTGCCCGACCTCGTTGCTCAGGTAGAGATGGGACACAAGGCCATTAACGTACAGCTTTCAACAACAGAAACATATCGAGACATTGTTCCTCAGCGTATTGGAAACTCACATATCAGCGGCTGGGTAAGCATCATGCGCGGCTGTAACAACTTCTGTCATTACTGCATCGTACCTTACACACGTGGTAGAGAGCGCAGCCGTGACGTGGAAAGTATCCTTACAGAAGTAAGAGACCTCAGAGACAGAAACTTTAAGGAACTTACACTGCTCGGACAAAACGTAAACTCTTACCGCTTTGAAAAAGATGGTAAGGTTATTCTTTTCCCCGAACTTTTAAGAATGGTAGCAAGAGAAGCTCCCAACATGCGTATACGTTTCACAACCAGTCACCCTAAAGACATGAGCGACGATACTCTTCACGTAATAGCAGAAGAGCCTAACGTATGCAAGCATATCCATCTGCCGGTACAGAGCGGAAGTAACAAGATATTACACGATATGAACCGTAAGTACACACGAGAGTGGTACATGGACCGTGTAAATGCCATTCGCCGTATCATCCCCGACTGTGCTATTACATCCGACCTTTTCGTTGGTTATCACGGAGAGACAGAGGAAGATCATCAGATGTCTCTTTCACTTATGAAAGAGGTAGGCTACGACTCTGCATTCATGTTCCGTTACAGCGAGCGTCAGGGAACATATGCATCAAAACATCTTCCCGACGATGTTCCCGAGGATGTTAAGATTAAGCGTCTTACAGAAATGATTGATCTCCAGACACAGTTGTCTGCAGAATCTAACAAACGTGACGAAGGCAAAGTGTTCGAAGTTCTTGTCGAAGGATTCAGCAAGCGTTCTCACGATCAGCTCTGCGGACGTACAGAACAGAACAAGATGGTTATCTTCGACCGTGGCAATCACCATGCAGGCGAACTTGTCAAGGTAAGAATCACCGGAAGTACAAGTGCTACATTGTTTGGTGAAGAGATAGCATAACATAAAGATAATAAGATGAAGCAGTTCTTACAGGTACTCAGGCGTTTTATTCCGCCATATAAAAAATATCTTACGCTGACAGTATTATTCAACATATTGTCTGCCGTACTTAATATCTTTTCGTTTGCTGCCATTATACCTATATTGCAGATTTTGTTTCAGACAGAAGACCAGGTAGTCGCAACAAGTCTGATGGAATGGGGCAGCGCGGACTTAAAGGATGTTCTGAGTAACAATGCAAACTACTACGTACACGAACTTATTGGTGAGTGGGGACCTTCTACTACCCTGCTGCTCATAGGATTGTTCCTTGTAGTCATGACATTCCTAAAGACTGCTGCTTATTTCTTGTCATCGGCTACAATAATACCTATTCGTACTGGTGTTGTCCGCGACATACGTAACCAGCTTTATAAGAAGATAACATCGCTGCCTCTCGGTTTCTTCTCAGAAGAACGCAAAGGCGACATACTTGCACGTATGAGCGGTGATGTACAGGAGGTTGAGACTTCTATAATGAGCTCTCTCGATATGTTATTTAAGAATCCTATTCTTATTATAGTTTATTTCGGTACACTTATCTTCATCAGCTGGCAGCTTACTGTATTTACACTTCTCATCGTTCCTATAATGGGATGGTTCATGGGATTCGTAGGTAGAAAACTTAAGCAGAAATCTATCAAGGCGCAGGCTCTGTGGAGCGACACCATGAGTCAGGTAGAAGAGACTCTCGGCGGACTCCGCATAATCAAGGCTTTCTGTGCAGAAGGTAAGATGAACGCACGTTTCGATAAGATTAACAGCAGCTACCGCGACCATATAATGAAGGTAAACATCCGTCAGCAGATGGCTCACCCTATGAGTGAGTTTCTGGGTACTGCGATGATAGTCATAGTTCTCTGGTTCGGTGGTATTCTTGTTCTTAACAATTCTACCCTGACAGGTCCTACATTCATTTATTATCTTGTAATCCTTTACAGCATCATCCAGCCTCTGAAAGAATTTTCAAAGGCAAGCTATAACATCCCGAAGGGTCTGGCTTCAATGGAACGTGTCGATAAGATTCTCATGGCAGAAAATGCCATCACTGAAAAAGAGAATCCCAGACACATCGTTTCGTTCGAACACGAAATTGAGTTCCGTGACGTATCGTTCAAGTATGCAGACCGTTGGATTCTCCGTCACATAAATCTTACAATAAAGAAAGGACAGACTCTGGCACTTGTAGGTCAGAGCGGCGGCGGCAAGTCTACACTTGTCGATCTTATTCCGCGATACTATGATGTTCAGGAAGGTGAGGTACTTATAGACGGCATAAACGTAAAAGATCTTGGAATCAGCGATCTGCGCAGCCTTATAGGTAATGTAAACCAGGAAGCTATTCTGTTCAACGATACTTTCTTCAATAACATTTCGTTCGGTGTCGAGGGAGCTTCGCTCGATGATGTACGTGCAGCAGCAAAAATAGCCAATGCCGACGAATTCATAATGGAATCTGAAGATGGTTACGACACAAGTATTGGTGACCGTGGCGGAAGACTTTCTGGCGGACAGCGACAGAGAGTAAGTATTGCACGTGCCATACTTAAGAATCCTCCCATCCTTATCCTTGACGAAGCGACATCAGCACTTGACACAGAGTCTGAGCGTCTGGTTCAGGATGCTCTTGAAAAACTTATGCACAAGCGCACTACTATAGCCATCGCACACCGTCTGTCTACCATTAAGTATGCCGACGAAATCTGTGTGCTGCACGAAGGCGAAATTGTAGAACGTGGTACACACGACGAACTTATAGCAAAGGACGGATACTATAAGAAACTTAACGACATGCAGAAACTTTAAACATTCTTATTACAATGAAGATTTTGTACTATATAACATATGCCATTTTTTATACACTTTCGCTACTTCCGTTCTGTGTACTGTATGTTATATCTGATGTCTTCAGTTTTCTCGTTGGCGGCGTAATAGGCTACCGCAGAAAAGTAATAAGAAAGAACCTTAAGAATTCTTTTCCCGAAAAGAGCGATAAGGAACTTCGTAAGATAGAAAAAGAGTTTTACAGATGGATATGCGATTATTTCGTTGAAACCATCAAACTACTTTCTATGAGTCGTGAGAAGATGGCGCGCCACATTAAGTTCGAGAATATAGAAGAGATTAACGAATGTTTTGACAAAGGCATTTCGTGCGCTGCTATTCTCGGACATTACTGCAACTGGGAATGGCTGTCAGCAACTCCTATAGGCATTAATAACGAAAAAGCCGTGTGCGGACTTATATATCATCCGCTGTATAATGCTACGTTCGACCAACTTTTCATCAAGATTCGTGAAAGCATGGGCGGCGTGTGTGTGCCTAAGAAAGATATTCTGCGCTACTTGAGAACCTATAGTCGTGAAAAGCGTCCTTCGCTCTTCGGATATATCTCCGACCAAACTCCTAAGTGGGAGAACATTCATCTGTGGCTTCCGTTCCTTAATCAGGATACCCCTGTATTTACCGGTGGCGAGCGCATAATGCAGATGATGCACAATGCCGTATTTTATGTAGATATGACAAGACCTAAACGCGGACAATATGTCTGTCGTTTTGTGAGGATGTACGATGATGCAGCCTCAACAGATAAATTCGAAATAACAAAGAAATTCTATGATATGCTTGGAGAAACAATCCGTCGCGCACCACAATATTACTTATGGAGCCATAACCGATGGAAACGAACGCATGAAGAATTCGACAAGCGTTTCATAGTAGAAAACGGACATAATATCCGGAGAACAGATAAATAATGCCGCATACAGTAAATATGTTACGGCATTTTACTGTTTTATGCACCATAACAAAAAAGAGAAAATATGTATAAGATAAAGTTTACACCTTACCGTGCAAAGATGGGTAAGATTTATCACCGCCAGACCACTGGTTATAACTTGTTGTCGCAGGATGGCAGATACAAGTTCTATATTGATGAAGATATAGAAGATCCTGACTTCTGGGTTGTTCAGAGTAAAGGTCTGCGCAAGCCTGAGACTTGCCGTGTTGCTCGTGAGAATACTATTTTCTTATCTACAGAGCCGCGTTCTGTTCTTGTTTATCCAAAGAAATATATCAGTCAGTTCGGTACAGTATTTACCTGTCAGGAAGACACAAGACATCCTAATGTACAGCTCGGTCCGGCTATTCTGCCATGGCATGTAGGCTTTACAGAAGATAAAGAAGGCAACTGTGCTTTCTCTAAAGATTATGACGGCATGAAGAGTGCGTCAGCTCCTGAGAAGACAAAACTTCTGTCTATAATTACAAGTAACAAGGCTTTCACAAGCGGACACCTAAAGCGTCTGGCATTTGTTGAGAAACTAAAGGAGCATTATGGTGACAAACTTGATGTTTATGGCCGCGGCATAAAGGACTTTGATGATAAGTGGGATATTCTTGCCCCATATAAATATCACATAGCTATAGAGAATTCTTCACAGGATTATTACTGGACAGAGAAGATTTCTGACTGTTATCTCACTGAGACATTCCCATTGTATTACGGCTGCACCAACCTGAATGAATATTTCCCCGAAAAATCCTTCAGACGCATCGATATAAACAATATCGAAGAAGCTATAAGAATTATTGATGATGCCATTGCCAGCGATGTTTATGGTAAGAGCCATGATGTTCTGCACGAATGCAAGAACCTTGTTCTCGATGATTATAACATGTTCGAGTACATCGCACGTATTTGTGATACTCTCGACCCTGACCGTCCAAAAGAGATGGTAACAATAAATCCGTGCAAGTCAATGTCCGACCCGACAAACTTCTGGAATTACACCATAGGACGTAACTACTACAAACTGAAACAATCGCTGCACGACCGTCTGTTCGGTAACATTGCAGAAAAATTAAAATAATACTGAGATATGCGTATCGTATTGTTTTGTGAAAACAAATATGCCATTGATATTCTGAAACCTATTCAGAACGAGGCTGACAAGGAGGGCGGAAACGATGTTCTCTGGTACATACATAAGTCTAAGATTCCTACTTTCCCTTATGCAGACAGCGTAAAATGGACAAACTCTATGCAGGAGGTTTATGACTTCTCACCCGAAGCCATATTTGTTCCTGGAAACATAGTACCTTATTATCTGCCCGGCGTAAAAGTTCAGGTATTCCATGGTTATGCAGCTGAAAAGAAGGACCACTGGGTTATTCGTCGTTACTTTGACACTTATTTCACACAAGGACCGTATTTCACTAAGAACTTTAAACGTCTGTCTGAGAAATATGGAGACTTTGAAGTGCTGGAAACAGGATGGCCCAAACAGGACTGGATTACAGAACATCGCAATGACTTTGAGAATGACAAACAGGAATTATTAAAGAAATATGGTCGCAAGAAGATTGTTCTCTACGCTCCTACTTTCTCTCCAAAACTTACGTCACTGCCTTTCATGAAAGAGGCTTTAACTAAGTTGGTTAAGGATGAAGATGTTCTTGTCATGATGAAGTTCCACCCTCTCACCGACCAGAAGTGGTGTGATGAATATCGCGCATTGGCAGAAGCTACCGAAGGAATGGTATACGTAGATGATTTCAACATCACCAAATATACACTTATGGCTGATGTTATGATAAGCGACACTTCGTCGGCAATCTATGAGTTCTTACTGTTAGACAAACCAGTTATCACGCTGCGTGCTATATCAAAGGATATATTCTGGAAGAACATTCAGGAACCTGAGGAATTAGCCTCAGCATACAAAACAATATTTACCGACAAGGATGTTAATTCTCTCCGCCGCTGGGTAATCGACAATTACGACCCGTACTTAGACGGAAACGTTTGTCACCGTATGCTTGAGGGCGTACGTGATTACATCCGTCGTCATGGCGTTCCCCGCAAGCGCAAACTTAATTTGTGGCGAAAATACACCAGCATAAAGACTTTTGGAAACGTAAAGAGAAAATAGAAACATAATAAAAGCTGCCAGTAATTCTGCTGACAGCTTTTATTATGTTTAGTCATTATCATCTAATTCAAATATTTCATTTACACTCTTTCCGAATAATTTCGACATCTTCAGGGCTAATACCGTTGATGGTACATACTTCCCTGATTCTATCGAGTTTATTGTCTGTCGGCTTACGCCTATTGCCGTGGCAAGATCCTGCTGAGTCATATTCTTTATGGCTCGTTCTACCTTTATAGTATTCTTCATTTCTACATCATTTTTAGTTTGTATAATTCATAACGAAACTTCAATATAAATATAAGAAGAAATACAAAAAACAATGCCCACAGACTAATACCATACGCTAAACCGAAAATAAACAGTGTCTCAAAAACAAACAGAGCGGACGTACACCATAAGGCAAATAACATTGACTGCAATCTTATCTGCATAAGCATTTCATCTTCTACTTTTTCCTTGGATAATGCCATGAATAATAGTGACAGGAAAAGTCCTAACATCCATATTTCTCCAAAAATATCTTCTCCCTGCGCAACTCCGAACCATTTTAAACGTTCAAAATCGTTGTAAATATAGGGCATGGTGACTTTTATTTGTGGAGCAACTTCTAATAACAACTCCATACAGCACATAATAAAGAACGGTATAAACATTATTATACCTATCTTCATGTAACGATGTGGTAACAAAAAACTCTTTTTCATAATCATAATAGTTTTAATTAAACATTTAAGATTCATTCATCAGTTGTTTCTGAATCACACTACAAATATAAAGTATATTTTCCATAAAGTCAAGTATTCTTTACTTTTTATCATGCAAACTTGATATATTTTCTAAATATTTTACAAGCAATTCAATTAAAATAAAAAATGCAGATAAAAAGATTGCATTTTAACCCTATATAATAATTAGCAAAAGTCTATTTTGAATTAAAGAGATACTAAAGCAGAATGGATTCAGCTGGATACAATGTAGCACGAACCTCAGTGAGAGTGACGACATAGGGCACGTTGTAAAAACCTTAATGAACTTATCAAAGATTGAATGGTTCAAAAAATCAGTAAGGGATATCAGGGACTATAAATTATAGAACTGGTCAAGCCTTATGTGTTTCTTATAGTCATATTTTAAGAACGAAGCACACCGGGAAATCTGCCATATGCGTGACAAACAAAATAATAATAAATGGATAAATAAACCTCTCACTTTAATACTTAGAAAAGAGTCCGTTTTCTTCGACTTTTTTCATAATGACGCAAACATAAACAGATAAACGATAACAAGTGCTGCGATAACAGCCCATTATCCTAACCAGTCAGTAAAAAATATAATGCCTGTAATAATATTATCGAAGAATTTATCAATTCTCCTTTTTACACCTTTCCAATAAATCTTTTTCATGATATATATGCTTACGTATCTGTTACAGAGATATAGATTTAAAAACCATGAAGCAAGTAGCAGAATGTTAAATTTAACTATAGAACATTATTTTGACGAGTTTTTCTCATTACATTCCGGACAGATACCCTTCATAACGAAGTTTATTCCGTCCACGGTGAAACCGCCGGGAAGATTTACATCGGGTACATGTATGCCTTTAAGACAGAATGTACGGCGACAGCTCTCACAATAGAAATGCACATGCCCGCCACCATTGTAGCAGTCACAGCAGTCGCTGCATACAGCGTACTTAAGTGCACCGCTTCCATCATCCACCACATGCAGAAGATGATGCTCTAAAAAAGTATTGATTGTTCTGGAAATAGTTGACTTGTCGACAGAAGGAAGAAAGTGCTCCATATCAGGAAGAGATACAGTTACGTCGCCCCTGTACATCTCCTTGAGAATCAGTACACGCATCGGTGTGGGACGTATCCCACGCATCTTCATTTTCTTAATATAGAACTCGTCGTTCTCCATCGTACTGGCAAAGATACGACATTAAAACTTTACGACAAAGTATTTATGCCATTACTTTCTTCTTCTGCATAATACGCATTGCGTTCATTACAGAGAGCATTGCAACACCTACATCGGCAAATACCGCACACCATAAGTTTGCAAATCCCATGACACCGAGAAGCATCACGGCTACCTTTACACCTATTACGAATATGATGTTCTGCATGATGATACTGCGTGTACGACGACTGATATGTACGGCCTCGGCAAGACGCGAAGGACGATCATCGGCAATCACAACGTCAGCAGTCTCAATTGCCATGTCAGTTCCCATTGCTCCCATTGCAACACCTACGTCACTCAAGGCAATTACAGGAGCATCGTTAATACCGTCACCCACAAACACTACGTTACGTCCCTCCTTCTTTAGTTTCTCTACATAGGCAGCCTTTCCCTCTGGCAGAAGTTCTCCGTGTCCGCCATCAGCCTTTATGGCATCGCTCACCTGAGAAACAATCTCCTGACGGTCACCTGAAAGTATCTCTACGCTCTTCATTCCATGACGCTTAAGCTGCGACACAGCTTCGGCAGAATCCTCGCGCACCATGTCTGCAAGCACGAAACAGCCCTTGTACTTACCATCGGCAGCGCACACGGCAATCGTCTTGTCGGTGTTTCTAACCTCTTCAGGACACTCTACGCCTTCCTTATCCATAAGTCTCACGGTACCCACGAGCCAGCGGCAGCCGTTTACGTCAGCCTCAACGCCATAACCTGCTATGTTCTTTACCTTAATTCCTTCTAAAGTGTTATTTCCATACGATGAAATGGCACTGGCTATAGGATGACTGATGGTTTTCTCTATAGATGCCACCGTGTCAATATCCTTTCCGCTAAGCCCTGATGCCGAGACAACCTCAAACTTACCTGTAGTAAGCGTACCAGTCTTATCGAAAAGTACTGTATCGGCCTTAGCCAGACTGTCGAGATAACAGCCACCCTTAAAGAGTATGCCGCGACGCGATGCAGCTCCGATACCGGCGAAATAGCCTAACGGAATACTTATCACGAGGGCACATGGACAAGAGATTACAAGGAAGATTAACGAGCGGTAGAACCATTTGTCAAAGTCAAATACCGTTCCGGTAACAATTGCATAGACAAACGGAATGATGAACGTAAGAGCAGAAAGGACTATTACGATAGGTGTATAGACCTTAGCAAACTTACGCATAAAGAGTTCGGCAGGTGCCTTACGCTGCTGTGCCTCTTCAACCATATTTAATATGCGCGAAATGGCACTCTCTGATGCCTTGCGCAGTACTTTCATTCTTACTACGCTGTCCTGTGAGATTACACCTGCAGGAATTTCTGCTCCTGTTTCAGAAAGACGTGGAACACTCTCGCCTGTAAGTGCTGCGGTGTTAAACATTGCGGAGTCGGTAAGCAGTATTCCGTCGAGAGGAACACGTTCGCCAGGACGTACCTCGATGATGTCGCCAGGCATAACCTCTTCGGGCTTTCTTTCCACATGATTGCCAGCCTTGTCTATTACGCGTGCAAAGTCAGGACGAAACTCTATCAGCGACTGTATGTCGTGACGTGCACGATGAAGTGCGCGATGGTTGAGCATCTCGCCTACAGTATAGAAAAGCATTACTGCCACACCTTCGGGATATTCACCCAATACGAATGCACCTATAGTGGCAATCGCCATCAGTGTGAACTCTGTGAAAAACTCTTTATTCAGTATGTTTTGCAGAGCACCATGCAGTACTTCGAAACTTACCGGAATGTACGCCAGAATATACCATATCAGAGCGGCACGCTGGTCAAGAAACCATTCTACACAACCTATACTCATGAGTATTCCGCTCATAAGCATTACAAACGATATGGTGGGACGTATAACTTCTGTCTTTTCTAAAAACTCTTTCATGTCTTTCTCATTTAGTGCTGACAAAAGTATTATGAAAGCAATGCAACCCGGTTGCAATTAGGGTTAATTGTGTTAAGTAAGCTTAAGAATATGGTCATTATCAACAAAATACTCACTTATGGGGATAGTTAGTGCTGTATAACGACAACTATACAGACCTTATTACAGGATATGATACTTATTGTTATGTCAAGACACTCGGTAATGCCTTATAAGACTTATATAAACACGAATTTTTGCTTATAAATTAACCTTATTTCACTCCAATATTCGCATATTTGAAAACATTTTATGTTCCGTACGAAATAAATGAAAATAAGTAAGGTGGTTTCAGTCTGTTTTCTGGGTAACACAGCATGTTAGCAAACTTCTGCAATGACACTAACAAACTTTCGTCATTGCATTAGCAAACTTTTATAGTTGCATTAACTTAAAAACAACTGCGTGCGCACAATGATTGTTATGTTGTTGCGTTTATAAGTTATAAAATGCCTGTGGAGTATTTATGGATATTCCATCTTACAGACCGTATGTTTAACTGATAAGAAGATAAGACTTATGAACTTTTTAGACTTGGTAAAGAAACGTTATGCCGTGCGCGACTACGATTCTCGTGCGGTTGAACAGGAGAAACTCGATTACATCATGGAGTGTGCACGCCTTGCTCCGTCGGCCGTAAACTTTCAGCCATGGCGATTTAAGGTGGTTACCAGTGGCGAAGAACTTGAGAAGATACACACCGTATACCATCAGCCGTGGTATAAGAAGGCTCCATGCGTGATTGTTGTATGCACCGACCATTCTGTGTCATGGCACCGCCGTGCTGACGGAAAGGATCATGCCGACATCGATGCTGCAATTGCAACCGAACATATATGTCTTGCTGCTTCCGAACAGGGACTTGGCACATGCTGGGTATGTAACTTTGACGTTAATCTGTGCAGAGAAGTTCTTAATCTGCCAGAGAACATTTCACCTATCGCACTTATTCCCGTTGGTTATCCCACAGACAACAACACTCCGGAAAAGAAGAGAAAGACTATCGAAGAGATTTCTCTTTAACTTAATATATCATTGGTATTTTATCTCCGTCAGTATGTTTTTTATTATACATACTGACGGAGTTATTTTTGCCGCCATGTAAACTATTATTACCTACGTAAAATTCAGCAGTCTGAGTTTTTATGTTTCCGAATTAATATACAGAAATGACTGATGCCGGATGTAAAAGTTCTCTATTCTGTCATACTTCATTTTCACAGAACACACGTATAGCAATCCGCAGGCATCATTATGTATAAATAATTTTAAGATGTTTTTTTGAGTCTGCAACATGCATATTAATAACTTGTTACACGTGTAACAAGCAGAAATAAGCCGTATTAAAATTACAGGTTATATAATTTGTAAACAACATTCACAGTACATCATATATAACGGAAGGTTATTTATCCTTACTAATGTTCAGACAAAAAATAATGGTAAACATCTGTCTGCGATGCTTACCATTATCCAATAATTTATTATGCTTTACAAAAAATTTATCTTGTATATAACACCTGAACCATCGTCTGACCTACAGCTCCGAGTGTATTTTTGTCGATGAATTCCATAGTGTCATTAACCGTATGCCATGTATTGCCGAAAGAGCTCTGCTGACAGTCGGGATGATATGCTATAACGTCTATCGTAGGAATCTTAGCAATAGTATTGATAGAATAATGGTCGTCGGTTACATATCCTCCAACCTCGTTGATAAACATACTGCCATATCCTAAATCTTTGGCAGCCTTCATAACGATGTCGTTTACATGTGATGCAAACTCTTCTGACACTCCTTCGCGGTAGAACTTGGCACCTGTGCCGCCAACCATATCGAGAAGTATTCCGAATTCAGGCTTGTAACCTGCCTTATGAGGGTTCTTTGACCAATACTCTGAACCTAATGCCCATCCGCCAGAACCATCTTCGCCTTCATCCCACTGCGGTGTTCCCCAGTCCTCAGCATCAAAACATATAAAGTCGATGCCGAAATCTTCGGGAAGTCCCTTGTGTTCTGATATTACGCGTGCCAGTTCGAGCATTACGGAAACACCGCTGGCTCCGTCATTAGCTGCAATAATAGGCGTCTTATGGTTATTCTCGTCGGTATCGTTATCTGCCCACGGACGACTGTCCCAGTGTGCGCAAAACATTATACGACGTGCTGCCTTTGGATTATATTCTGCTATGATGTTCGTAGACTTAAGTATTGTTCCGTCGTAGGCCTTAAGGTCGGCTTTCTGCTTGATGACATTGCATCCGAACGAAGCAAACTTATCTGCAATCCACTTACCGCATTCTTCATGTGCCGGTGTGTTCATGGGGCGCGGACCGAAATCGCACTGCGCCTTACAGTATGCGTAAGCACTGTCGGCATTAAATGTCGGACCAGATATTACGGTTTTCTCTTCGGTCTGTGTCTGTCCAGCCTTTTTGTTGTTACCGCATGATACGGTGAACATAGCCGTAGCAGCCAAGGCAACAGCCATAAATATATTTACTCCTCTTTTCATTTTTCTCTGTTGTTTTGTATTGTGTTCATTAATCTCAGCCAGTTGCCACCCCATATCATACGTATCTCTTCGAGAGTATAACGTTTTCTGAGCAGGGCAACGGTGAAGTTGATGAGTTCAGAAGCATCTGCAAGTCCGGGAATGCCGCCGTCTCCGTCGAAATCAGTACCAAGACCTACATGTTCTATTCCCATGATGTCAATGCTGTGTTCAAGATGTTTTATTGCATCTTCTATACTTGCTCCGCCATCCTTACACAAGAAACCTTTGTAAAGTGTAGTGTGTGCCACACCGCCGTGCTTTGCAAGCGCACGCATCTGATCGTCCGTAAGATTTCGCGGAACATCACAGAGCACTTTACTATTGCTGTGACTGCATACTATAGGCATGCTGCTTATCTCAAGTGCATCGTAAAAACTGCTTTCAGCACCATGACTGAGGTCTACCATCACTCCGCAACGGTTCATCTCCCTGATAATCTTCTCGCCAAGCTGACTTACTCCGCCATGTGTCTGAGAGCCACGTGCGCTGTCGCATATATCATTGTCACCATTATGACAGAGCGTTATATAAGTAATTCCCCTGTCGGCAAAATGTTTCACGTTGGCAACATCGCCTTCGAGAGCAAGTCCGTTTTCTATTCCTAACAGTATAGACTTCACTCCGTCTTGCTTATTTACTAAAACGTCATGTGGCGTGCGTGCCTGACGTACATAAGCAGAATTATTCTTCAGGATATCTTCTATCTTATCGAATATTAAATCTGCATACGCCTTAGGTGTCGGTACATTAAAAGGATTTATGTCTGCAAACTTCTGTCCTTCTTTAGGCTGGGGAAGATATGCAACCATTGTTACGGCATCCTGACGACCATCTGTCATCTTATGCAGATCGTAGAGAATACGCGTGTCGCGCTGTTCAAAATGAACGTTCTCTGAAAAGAACATTGGTGTGTCACAGTGAGTATCGAGCGTAATGACCCTGGCATTCACATCCTTAGCCTCAGCAAACAAGGCAGCTTCTCTGACAAACCTTTCAAAGATCGGTCTGCCATCCTCAAGCCATTCGGGATGCCACTGTACTCCTAAGATAAACTTATGCTCGGTACTTTCTACTGCTTCTATTATTCCGTCCACAGAACGTGCTGTTACGCGCAGTTTCTCTCCGCCTTCGGCAACGGCCTGATGATGGAGTGAATTGACATACAGACGTTCTTCTCCATATATATCATACAGGAGCGAATCCTTTGCCACGCTTACCGAGTGTGTAGGCTCCGACGTATCAGCGTCCTGACTGTGCTTAATCAGTCGGTCTGCATGTATGTCCTGCTCCACTCTTCCGCCAAGCGCCATTGCAAGCGTCTGTATACCGCGGCAGATACCTAACGTCGGAATCTGTCGGTTATATGCAAGTCGGGTAATAAGTAATTCGGGTAAATCGCGAACTGCATTGATACCGTGCAGTCCGGTAACGGGCTCTTCTCCGGCCCATAACGGGTTATAATCGCTGCCTCCGCTCAGAAGAAGTCCGTCTATACGGTCGAGTGTGCAGATTATAACGTCTTTATCAGAAACGGGAGGAATTATGACCGGAACACCGCCAGCCCTTACAACAGCTTCGTAATACTTATCGCACAGTTTAGCCTGTCCGTCGCCATAATTTCCCGTAATTCCTATAACCGGACGCCTTTCGGCCTCCGGATAAGAATTATAGATGTTTTGTAGATGTGCTTGTAAATCAAAAGATTTCATTACATATTATTTTTCCCCGTTCTCAATCTCATAGTGAATAGGAACTTCACGCTTCAGTCCCTGCTCGAGAGAAATCAGAGTTTCGGTAGAAACAACACCGGGGATAGTCTGAATCTGTTCGTTAAGAAGGTGCATCAGCTGTTCGTTGTCCTTCGCATAGAGTTTTGCAAGAATAGAGTAACCACCTGTTGTATAGTGGCATTCTATAACCTCAGGGATATTGTAAAGACGTTCTACTACGGTCTTGTACATGCTTCCCTTTTCGAGCTGGATTCCTACATATGTACATGTAGTGTAACCGAGACTCTTAGGATTAACAAAATATCCGCTACCAGTGATTACGCCTTCCTCAATGAGGTGCTGTACTCTCTGATGAACTGCTGCGCGTGAAACTCCACACTCTTCAGCTACATCCTTAAACGGAATACGTGCATTCTTTGTAAGAATAGACAGAATCTTTCTGTCCATATTATCAATCTTATCCATATACCTATATTTAATTATTAAATTTCTACTGCCTATTTTTATTTCTTCTCTATATCAACCAGTTCTACGACAAATACAAGTGCGCTGAACGGCTTTATCATTCCAGCCTTACGACTTCCATATGCAAGTTCCTGTGGAATGTATACTTCCCACTTGCTGCCTACAGGCATCATTGTAAGTATCTCTGTCCATCCCTTAATTACATCTGTAGGACGGAATGTATTAGTCTGAGGATTGCGCTTGTAGCTGCTGTCAAACACCTTGCCGTCAATGAGACGTCCTTCGTACTTAACTACAACTTTATCGTCTTTTGTAGGAACTGCTCCGTTACCCTTAGTGATAATCTTATACTGAAGACCATCCTTAAGAGTTACAACGCCTTCTTTCTTTGCGTTCTCGGCAAGGAACTTTTCTCCAGCCTTACGGTTCTCACCGTATATCTTTTCTTCTTTTGCTGCAACGTCCTTGTTTCTTATTCCTCTGAAGTATTTCTCTGCATTCTTCTGCAACATTACTGTGCTGTCGCCCTTAAGAGATGCCATGAATCCTTCAATAATAAGTTTCTTATTCAATATGCTGTCCGGTGTGTCCTTGAAGTCCTTGTTCACTCCGGGAATGATTCTTTCGTTAAGCATACTTGCAATCTGAGAACCAGCCATATAAGCCTTGAGTTTTGCTTCCTGCTTCTTGTCAGCATTTACAGCATCGCCAAAACCTCTTAATACGTCGGCCATGTAAGTTGTATCAACCTTCATTCCCTTAACAATGAAGTCCATCAGTCCCTGTGTTACTGTCATTCCGCACGCATAGCTGAGTGAATCTGATTTGTTTGTCAGGACTAATGTTTCTTTATTCTGCTTTTTCTGTTTCTTCTTGTTCTTGTTTCCTGTGAATGCTGATGCATCGACGGCTGCTGCTCCAATGAAAAGAACAACGGCCAACATTAATAATTTTTTCATATTACTTGGTTATCTTTATTAGTTCTATCTGATATATAATCGTAGAGAAGGGTTTTACATTGTTTACATACTGGAATCCGAAACCTAAATGTTGCGGAACATATACTTCGTATACAGAACCTTCTGACATAAGTGGCAGAATTTCTCTGTAATACAGATTTTTCTCGTGTTTGATATCAACTGGTATAGGAGCTGCATAATCATGAGAATCAAGAACAACATTCCCCTCTATCGTCTTCAGGACACAATGTATTTCTACATGAGAATCCTTTGTTGGTTTCTTACCTTTTGTCTCTTTGATTACTTTATATTGTATTCCATCTGATAATGTAGTTACTCCAGGTTTCTTCGAATTTTCTGATAAGAATTCTTCATTCTTCTTCTTATTATCAGAATACAATTTGGTGTTTATCTTATACATTGCCAGCATGGCTGCATCGTTAGCATTGCGATGAGGTATTGCCGCTGTCGGAAGATTACACTCCATAAAACCTGCATAGAAAAGTTCTGAAGAAAGTGCTTTTGTCGTGTCGTCACCATAGACCTGCATATTTACTGAACGTAAGGCTCCCTGAAGACGAGATCCGCCAAACACCTTTCCGCATAAGAATGCATATTCTTCGGGAACATTATATGAAGATGATCCGAGACGGAAGCCTTCTATGAAATCTTTCAACGTTACACCTTTATATTCGATTCCCTTAATGTATTCTTTTAATATGCGTGACTGATTTACACCTTTAGTATATTTTTCAGGAACTTTATTCCCGTCTGTTTCTTTTTTAAGTTCTTTGCCCAGAGCTCCGTCTATCATTCCTTCAACAAACTGCTTGTTTACCAAACTTGTATCAGTCTGATTAATATAACTCATTATCTGGATACCGATATTTATACCATCATAATAAGCTACCGTGTGCTCTCTATCTTTATATCCTTCCTCTATTCCCTCAAAACAAGCTGCCCTGTAATTTGTGTCTACCTTACAGCTGGTTTCGATATAATTCATGTACTGCAGTTTCTGCATGCTTCCCATGCTATAAGCAAGGGTATCTTCCAATGTCTTAAGTTCTACCTTATGGTTATTGTTGCCACAGGCCGTAAAAAAGAATAAAACAACAGCAACACTTACATAATATGCAAGTGCTGCCGTTAATTTCTTATCAGTCTTTTGTATCATTCTGATCTTTACTTCTTATCTTCTGCTTTAATAGAAATAAGTTCGATGTCGAATATAAGTGCTGAGAAAGGCTTGATGTTGCCAACAGCTTCGTCACCGAAAGCAAGATTCTGAGGAATTGTTACTTCCCACTTAGAACCAACAGGCATCATTGTAAGAGCTTCCTTGAAACCTTCGTTGAATGAACGGTTTACGGGGAAGTCGATAGAATCAGCCTTGAAGCTTTCTACTGTCTCTCCATTAATAAGTCTTGCAGTGAAACTGAGTTTTACTTTTGAATTCTCAGAAGGTACGGCACCGTTACCCTGCTTGATAACTTTATACTGAAGTCCGCTCTGTGTAGTCTTTACTCCTTCTTTCTGAGCGTTTGCCTTCATATATTCTTCTCCAGCCTTTCTGTTAGAAGCAAATGTTTCTTCCTTTACGGCTGTTCTGAGAACAGAAACGATAGAGTCTATCTGAAGACGCTTCATTTCAGGATTCTTCTCCTGAAGACCCTGGATAAGACCTGCCATTACATTTTCTTCTGACAATGTCTTTGTTGAGTCTGCTCCATAAACATTCTGATTCAAGTAAGGCATCAGTCCGTTAGCGCACTGAACACCAAACTTCATACCTTCCATGTAAATCTGCTTGTTCTTATCTTCTGCATGTTTGTATCCGTCTAACATACCCTTGATGAACTGGTCAACGTTAGAAGAATCAACACCTATTCTCTGAAGATTCTGTGAGATATAACTTCCCTGCTGGAATCCACTCATGTAACTCAATGAGTCTGCAGAATTATTCATGTCTGCCTGAGGTACATGATTACAAGCTGTAAATGAAAGTGCTGCAAAAGCTACAGCAGCAATTGATAATTTTTTCATTACTATTTATATTTAAATTACTTTATCTCAATAAGTTCGACATCAAATATAAGCACTGAGTAAGGAGGAATGTCGTTTCCTGCACCAGTCTCGCCATATGCTAACTGATAAGGAATAAAGAAACGATACTTAGCTCCTACTTTCATGAGCTGAAGACCTTCTGTCCATCCCTTTATTACCTGACTTACACCAAATGTAGCGGGTTCGTTACGTTTAACACTGCTGTCGAATACAGTTCCGTCTGTAAGTTTTCCTGTATAATGGCATATAACGACGTCTTCGGCTGTAGGTTTCTTACCGCTACCTTCTTTCAGAACAGTGTACTGAAGACCGCTGGGCAATGTAACTACGCCATCTTTCTTTGCATTCTCTTTCAAGAACTTCTCACCCTCAACTTTTGCAATCTTGCCTTTCTCTTCCATTATCTTACGCTGCTTTTCAGCGAAATCCTTGAAGAAAGTATCAAGAACTCTTGTTGTCTCTTCGGGTTTGATGCCTGCATCCTTACCAGATACTACATTCTTTATCGTTGATGTTATCTTTTCAAAATCTACTCTTACGAGTCCCATTCTCTTGAAATTGATACCCATCTGCGAACCCATTATATAACAGAACTTATCAAGCTCGCTGTCCTTAAGACTCTTCTTAGCGTCTTTCTGCAATTCAGACATGATGGAGTACATGAATTTCTGTGCTTCATCGGGCTTTACCTTGAGATCTTTACCATCAACAGCATCTTTGATACCTAAAAGATACTCCTTGGTATTGATGTCTTTTATACCCATCGACTTAAATTGCATACCAATGTTGTAGCCCATTGCCATGCATACAGAATCATTACACTGTAAAGCCTCTGCCTGTCCGTTCTTGTCGAATGTTTCGCTATCAGAATTTTCTATTCCGTTTTTATCCTTACTGCCGCCATTGCATCCTGCAAATGTGAGAGCCACTGCAGCTGCTATAGCAAGAACCTTAAGTCTTTTCATAATATTTATTTTGTTATTTAACTTCTAAGAGTTCTACATCGAATACGAGAGCTGCATAAGGAGGAATTGCTGCTCCTGCACCGTGTTCTCCATATCCGAGCTGATAAGGAATGAAGAAACGATACTTAGCACCTTCCTTCATAAGCTGCAGACCTTCTGTCCATCCCTTTATTACCTGGTTGAGAGCAAATGTTGCAGGCTCGCCACGCTGTAAACTGCTGTCAAAGAGAGTTCCGTCTGTAAGCATACCCTCGTAGTGACATTTTACGCTGTCTGTTGCAGCAGGCTTCTTACCTGTTCCTTCTTTCAACACTAAATACTGGAGTCCGCTGGGAAGAACGACAACGCCTTCTTTCTTTGCATTTTCTGCAAGATATTTTTCTCCTGCTTCACGAGCTTCCTTGCCCTTTTCTGCCATTTCAGCACGCTGCTTGCTCTCCTGTTCCATGAAAAAGTTCTGAACAAGAGTCTGAGCCTCTGCTTCTGTCACTTTCAATTCCTTACCTGCTAATACGTCCTTAATGGCCAGCGCAAAATCGTCCACATTGATGTCATTTGCACCCATCTGATTAAGCTGAGTTCCGATGCCTAATCCCAAAGCGTAACTTAATTTATCCATTACTTTATGATTTCTTTTTGATTAAAATTATTCTGTTTTTTGATAGATACGTTGCAAAGATATATGTTTTTTCTCATTATATTCGGTTTATTGACGAAAAAACGTTATTTTTGTATATTGTTAATACAAATATCATTGGCTATGAAAAAATTAGTGGTTTTAACCGGCGCAGGCATGTCTGCCGAAAGCGGGATGACTACATTCCGTGACTCAGGAGGACTGTGGGAACAGTATCCCGTAGAACAGGTGGCTTCTCATGAGGGCTGGCTTAAAGATCCTGTATTGGTAAATAATTTCTACAATATGCTGCGCAAGAAGTTGGTCAAGGCAAAACCTAACAGAGGACACGAACTTGTTGCTTCATTGGAAAAGGATTTTAATGTTGTAGTGGTGACACAGAATGTAGACAACCTTCATGAAAGAGCCGGCAGCAGCAAGGTTATTCATCTTCATGGCGAACTAATGAAAACATGTTCGAGCAACGATGCATACGATCCTCGTTACATTAAGACTTTAAGCGAAGACGACTTAGAAGTGAAACCAGGAGAAAAGGCTGACGACGGTTCACTTAGACGTCCGTTCATTGTGTTCTTCGGTGAAAGTGTTCCACAGATAGAACCTGCAATCGAAGAGACTATGACTGCTGACATCTTTGTCATCATAGGAACATCGCTGAATGTTTATCCTGCTGCGGGACTGGTAAGATATGTTCCAAAGGGGAAACCTATATTTCTTATCGACCCCAAGCCTGTATCTTCGCACGCAGCTGGAAACATAGAACAACTTGTAATGGGTGCTTCAGAAGGTATGGAGGAACTTGTAAAACGTCTTGACAAATTAAAGTAAAAGCAGTCAATAAAAAAGCGGACAGTAAAAGAATGTTCTTAAACTGTCCGCTTTCATATTTTAGTAATACTTTTTATCTTGCTTTACTATAGAATATAAGTTATCCGAGTCTTTTTCTCACGTCTTCTAATATATCCATAAGTTCATCCATCTTTCCTGCTCTCAACATTGCAATACGAGTCTGACGGAAGTCTGGAATACCTTTAAACAGAGGAGTTGCAGCAAGATGTCTGCGCGTATGTATTATACCGCGATACTCGTCAATTCGTTCAACATTAATGCGCAGCTGTTCTTCGAGAATGTCAAGTTTTTTATTAAAGTCAAGAGTCTCGTCCACGGGTTTTCCATCCAGATAATCTCTTATTTCCTTGAATATCCACGGACGACCAAAAGTAGCGCGTCCTATCATTACGGCATCAACACCATATTTCTCAAACGCTTCCTTTGTCTGTTCTGGTGATGTAATGTCGCCATTACCTATTATTGGAATATGAATTCTCGGATTCTTCTTAACTTCGCCAATGAGAGTCCAGTCAGCATCACCTGTGTACATCTGCGCACGTGTTCTTCCATGAATGGTAAGAGCCTGTATGCCACAGTCTTGTAACTGCTCGGCAAGATCTGTGATAATCAGATTGTTATTATCCCATCCGAGACGTGTCTTTACTGTTACGGGGGCCTTTACGGCATCCACGACACGACGCGTTATGTCAAGCATGAGAGGTATGTTCTTAAGCATTCCGGCACCAGCGCCCTTGCCTGCAACCTTTTTGACGGGACATCCAAAGTTTAGATCTATTATGTCTGGATGAGCCTCTTCCACAATCTTCGCTGCCTCCACCATAGCATCAGCATCGCGGCCATATATCTGTATGCCTACAGGACGTTCGTCCTCTGAAATTGTAAGTTTTGTCATGGTGCTCTTTATTGATCTTACCAGAGCTTCTGCACTCACAAACTCTGTATACACCATGGACGCACCATAACGTTTACATAACAGACGGAATCCGATGTCGGTGACATCTTCCATCGGAGCAAGGAATACCGGATATTTGTCGAATTCTATATTTCCTATTTTCATAAAAACTTCTGTGATGATGCAAAAGTATAGCTTTTTAGGCAAATAATCAGTGTGTATGTAAAGAAAATGTATGCTGTAGTAAAAATATAAGATAAGCCCTGTAAATTAAATATATAACTACATTTTCAGTATATTTATGTATTACATGCCTATTATGTTTGGAAAAAAGAAGTTTTTGCTCTATCTTTGCGAGATAAAAATATAAAAATTGAACTTATGCGCATATTTAACGCAATAAAATTTATCATGCTGTGCTTCTCATTTACAGCACTTTTGTCCTCTTGTTTTAAGGAAGAGCCACTCAACCAGGAGTGTGACATAGAGACAGCACGCATTCATACCGACAATCCACAATCTTTATTCTATGATGCAAACGATACTTTATTAGTAATTCCGTCGGATGTAAACGAAATAAAATTCTGGATACGCCCCGGTGCAGACGTTACGGCAATGGCTCCTATCTTTACGATAACTCCTGGTGCAAAAATCACACCGGAGAATGGTTCCGTACACGACTTCAGCAATGGTCCTGTAAAGTATAACCTTGTTTCAGAAGACGGGAATTATCACAGAACATACATGGTATCGTTCAATACAACATCAAAGACATCTAAAGACACACTGTGCTTTGATTTCGAAGACTATGAAATAAAGAATAATTCCTACTATATATGGATTAACAAATACGACACAGACGAACTGAAATATGCATGGTCGAGCGGAAATGCAGGATTCAAACTAAGTCATAGCAACGCAAAACCTGAAGAATACCCCAGTGTTGCCATCAGCGACGGCGGTCTTGACGGTGCATGCGTAAAACTTGAGACAAGAAGCACCGGCAAACTTGGCGAATCGGTAGGCATGCCTATAGCAGCCGGTAACCTGTTCTTAGGAAAATTCGATGTTGGTCCGGCACTTTCTGACGGAAGAAAAGCAACTACATTTGGCGTTAAGTTTGATAAGAAGCCTATTAAATTCACTGGATACTATAAGTACAGACCGGGAGATGTATATAAGGACAAACATCTAAATGTAATTTCTGACAAGAAAGATCATGCCGCCATTTATTCGGTGATGTACCGCAACAAAGATGAAAACGGCAACGACGTAGTACTTAACGGTCACGACATTAAGGACAGCAAGTATATAGTAGCCTATGCTGACATGCGTGACATTAACCTTACTGAGGAATGGACTCCGTTCGAGATTACATACGATTACTATAAGGAGATAGACGAAGAAATTCTGCTTAACAAGGGATACAGCTTTACACTCGTGTTCTCATCAAGCTATATGGGCGACTTATTTGAAGGAGCCATCGGAAGTACTCTTATGGTTGATAAAGTAAAAGTTATATGTGCACAATGAAAACTCAGAAAATAAGAAATATATTTGCCATGCTGCTCATGATGCTGATTTGTATCCCGGCAGCAGGAAAGATAAAACTTTATAAGGACAGCGTTAAGTATGACGTGCGTTTAGGTTATAACATCGGCGGTACAGCTCCGATAAATATGCCTGCGACAATCCGCGGACTGCACAAATACACGCTTCAGCCCAATGTCATAATATCTATCAACGGCAAGCATAAACTTGAAGGACGATGGGGACTGATGTCAGGTTTCCGATTCGAATACAAGGACATGGAGGTAGATGCAAGAGTAAAGAACTACTATGTAGATATCGTCATGGGCGGTCAGTCTCTTTCTGGTACATATACCGGCCATAACGTGTGCAAGGTAAAGCAGTTTATGATAACGCTGCCTGTTATGGCTACATACGACATAAGCAAAAACTTCCAGCTTCATGCAGGTCCGTACGTGTCTGTTCTTCTGTCAAAGGAATTCAGCGGATACGTTTACAACGGTCATCTGAGAGTTGATCGTCCTACAGGTCCGAAAGTAGAGATGGGCGGAAAGGACGGAGCTCACGGTGTGTTCGACTTTTCCGACCACATGCGCCGCATACAGTATGGTTTTTCGGCAGGTGCCGACTGGCAGTTTACGAACCTGTGGGGTGCGTATGCCGAAATAAACTGGGGTCTCAGCGGAATCCATCACAGCGATTTCAAGACCATAGACCCTACCCTATATCCGATATTTGGCTCTCTTGGTGTGATTTACAGACTGTAACCGCACCATCTTCCCATACGGATATCTTAAATGATTAATGGAAAAACTTTTACAATACGTTTGGAAACATAAGCTTTTTCCGTTACATGCATTAAGCACTACAGACGGGAAAAACGTTGAAATAATCGATGTCGGATTACAGAACAATGATTCTGGTCCTGATTTCTTCAATGCAAAAATTAAGATAGACGACACCGTATGGGTGGGAAACGTCGAGATTCACATGAAGTCGTCAGAATGGTATGTTCACGGACATGACAAGGACGAGGCTTATAACAATGTAATACTGCACGTAACTGATGATGCAGACACTGACGTAATAACACAGTCGGGACGCAGTCTGCCACAGATGGAACTGCACATTCCTGAAGAAATTTACTCTAACTACCATCATCTTTTAGAAGAAGACAAGTATCCGCCATGTTATGCAATAATTCCACAGATTCCTATCATCGACATTCATTTCTGGCTGAGTTCGCTTGTTGCAGAACGTCTTGAGAGAAAGACCAACGACATTCTTAAAAGAGTAAAGATGTCTGACGGTTCGTGGGAAAAGGCTTACTTCATGACTCTGACACGTAATTATGGTTTCGGAATAAACGGTGATGCTTTTGAGATGCTGGCTTCAAAGATTCCACTCAACTGCGCGGCACACCAGCGAGACAATATTATACAGATAGAAGCCATGCTCATGGGACAGGCCGGACTGCTTACGGAAGAGGCCGTACAACCTATTTATTTAGAAAATGCCGTTAAGGAAGGATATTTTGAAAAACTAAAGAACGAATACCATTTCCTTGCTAATAAATACGGGCTTAAACCTATGGACAGAAACCTATGGAAGTTTCTAAGACTCCGCCCGCAGAACTTTCCTCACATAAGGATTTCGCAGATTGCAAACCTTTACTGCTCGCGCAAGGCCGACCTTGCAGACATAATAGAATGCAGCAGTGCCGACGAACTGAAACAGGTTCTTGAAACAGACGTCACTCCTTACTGGGAAACTCATTACACATTCGGAAGTACAAGCTGCAAGACTACCAAAAGTCTGTCTGACACATCGCTTAATCTTCTGATAATCAACACTGCTGTTCCAATAATGTTTGCATACGGCAGACATCGCGGAGATGAAAGTCTCTGTGAAAGAGCTCTCAACATACTTGAGGGACTAAAGGCCGAAAACAACTACATAACACGTATGTGGCGAATGTGCGGTCTGGAAATAAAATGCGCCGGAGACAGTCAGGCGCTGATACAGTTAAAGAAAGAATACTGCGACACAAAGAACTGTCTTAGATGTCGCATTGGTTACGAATATCTGAAAAAGTTTAAAGTATGAATTACATGTTTGAAGCACGCATGGAAGTGCGCGATTACGAATGCGATATCGAAGGTATAGTTAATAATGCCAATTATCTTCATTACACCGAACACACACGCCATCTGTTCCTAAAGGAACGTAACCTGAGCTTTGCCGATATGCACAACAAGGGTGTGGATGCCGTAGTGGCTCGTATGGAGATGCAGTTTAAAACAGCTCTGAAGTGCGATGACGAGTTCATATCGTGCCTGAACGTTGAAAAAGAAGGTATCAAATTTATCTTCTATCAGGACATATACCGCGCATCTGACAATCGTCTGAGCTTCAGATGTAAGACAACACTGGTATGCCTTCAGGATGGTAAACTCTGCGACAGCGAGGATTACACGAGGGCTTTAATCGGAGAAAAATGACAAATGAGAAAGAGATAATGTGCGCAATGGCTCTCACAAGAGTCAATTTTTACAACATCGCCGGTCTGCATGAACTTTATGAAGCTTTCGGCTCGGCAACCGACATTATCGAAAACAGAAACAACATCAAAGACACCCTGCCCTATTGTTCTGACAGGATTATAAGAGGTCTGAACTCTATTGATGAGGTCTGGCCACGCGTGGAAGCCGAAATGGAATTTGCCACGAAGAATAAGATAGAAATTCTAAGCATAAGCGATGCGCGTTATCCGCAGCGAATGAAAGAGTGCAGCGACGCACCGCTTATTCTTTATTACAAAGGCTCTGCCGACCTTAACCGCCGACGTGTAATAAATATTGTAGGTACGCGCCGGTGCACCATATACGGACAGGACCTTATAAGGAATTTCGTAAGAGATCTGAAACAGATGTGTCCCGACACGCTGATAGTAAGCGGACTGGCTTACGGTGTGGATATATGTGCACATCGCAGCGCCCTGGAAAATGGATTCGACACAGTGGGTATCCTTGCCCACGGACTTGACTACCTCTACCCTCCGCGCCACCGCAGCACGGCTGTGGAGATGCTTAAACACGGA
Source organism: Prevotella sp. (assembly GCA_020026195.1). Taxonomy (GTDB): domain Bacteria; phylum Bacteroidota; class Bacteroidia; order Bacteroidales; family Bacteroidaceae; genus Prevotella. The sequence continues at coordinate 50,770 of JAHHQW010000004.1, read as the reverse complement.
GGTCTGCTTACTGAATTTATGAGCGGTACCAATGCTGACAAGCGTAACTTTGTAAGCCGAAACCGTATAGTAGCGGGAATATCAGATGCATGCATATTGGTGGAATCGGCAGCTAAAGGCGGAGGTCTGCTCACCACGGGAATATCAAAGAGTTACAATCGCGATGTCTTTGCCTTTCCGGGACGTGTCGGAGATGTGTATTCGGAAGGATGCAACAATGCCATACGAAGCAACGAGGCCGCACTGATTACGTCGGCAGAGGATTTCGTAAAGCAGATGTGCTGGGATGAAGACATTGCACTGCAGAAAGCAAGAGAACAAGGAATAGAACGTTCTTTATTCCCCGAACTTAACGAGGATGAAACGAAGATTGTAAATGCTCTTAGGAAGAATAACGACCAGCAGATAAATTTTCTTGCAATAAACTCAGGAATTGCATTCAATAAGATTAATGCGTTCTTGTTCGAACTTGAACTTAAAGGAGTCATTAAAAGTCTTCCCGGCGGCATATATCATCTGCTACAGTAAAACGAACAACATTGATGCTTTTGTTAAGTATTTATCACAGAACACATTTTCTCTAAAAAATGCGTTAATACAAATTTTTAGTATCGTTCATGCTTAAATATAATGACAGAAGCATGCTGTTCACGTAAAAGACTTCATTTTTTCTACGGAACAGTATTTTTAATGATAAGAAATATGTGTCTTTACTAAGCAGACACTCGTATAACTGCATTAATAACACACGTGTATAAGTTTGTAAACACACGTATGTTTACAAGGCCGGTACTGCCAAACACAAAGGTAATTTGCCGAAAAAGGATATAAAAATATGCGTGTTGTCTTTTGCTTATTTCGGACAAATATATTCTCGTTTAAGAATATTCAAAAAACCGCGTTAATATAGTTTACACAATCGTCATATTACGCATTTTAAGGGCATAAAAAACGGCTATGCACTGATTTATGTTGCATAGCCGTATATTAATGATTATAACTTCTTAACCAGCTCGGCAGCCCTGTCGAGCGCCACGTTGATGTTAGGACAGATATATTCCTTACCTAACAGATTACAGAATCCTGAATGTTCGAGCACCGCATATACATTTGGAGTAACACCCGAAAGTACAATCTGCGTTCCTTCATGATGACTCATCTCGCACAGCGTACGAAGGTTATGAATACCTGTAGAATCGATGAAAGGAACACGTCGCATACGAATTACACGAACCTTCGGATGGTCGTCCATTGCAGCCATAAGATCCTCGAACTTATTGGCGATACCAAAGAAATACGGACCGTTAATCTCATAAACTTCTACGTTATCTGGAATTATAAGATGTTCCTCTTCTGTGAACTTCATGTCGCTCTCATCGTTCGGGTCTATCTCATCAGCAATAACCTTTATCTGTGTTGTCTCTGCCATACGGCGCATGAACAACAGACAGGCAATCACCATGCCGACCTCGATGGCAATAGTAAGGTCGAATATCACCGTAAGGAAGAATGTTATGAGCAGCACTGTAATATCGCTCTTGGGATTATTCATAAGCTCACGGAATGTTCTCCATCCGCTCATGTTATACGACACGACTACCAGAACACCGGCAAGACATGCCATCGGGATGTAAGCTGCAAGGGGCATAAGAACAAGGAAGATAAGCAGAAGCGTAAGTGCATGAATAATACCGGCAACAGGCGTTTTACCACCATTGTTGATATTTGTCATGGTACGCGCAATGGCTCCGGTAGCAGGAATACCTCCGAACAGAGGTGTACAGAAATTGGCAATTCCCAAACCGATAAGTTCCTGATTAGAGTCATGATGGTCGCCACACACACCATCGGCAACAGTAGCCGAAAGAAGCGATTCTATAGCGCCAAGCACTGCTATTGTAAGTGCCGTGGGGAAAAGGAGCTTCATCTGTTCCCATGTGATGTCGGGAACGGTAAGCTCTGGTATCTGTGCCTTGATGTCGGGATAGAACGAACCGATGGTCTTTATAGATGTTATTCCGCCATATATATTTAAGAGATAGGCTGCAAGTGTCATAACTACAATAGCAACGAGCGAACCTGGAATCTTCTTAGAAACCTTTGGAGTAAGAGCTATTATAATGATACTCAGAATACCTATAATGGTAGACGGTAAGTCTATCGTGTCTAAATGTGTAAAGTATGTACCCCATTTTGAAATAAAGTCGGCAGGCAGTTCGTCAATGGTAAGACCAAAGAGGTCTTTTATCTGTGTTGTAAAGATGGTTACTGCAATACCGCTTGTGAATCCTACTACAATAGGATAAGGTATAAACTTGATGATGGTTCCAAGACGGAACATTCCTAAAAGTACAAGGAATACTCCGGCAAGCATAGTGGCTATCATAAGTCCGGAAAGTCCGAACTGCTGGATGATTCCGTATATAATAACGATGAATGCACCTGTAGGACCGCCAATCTGCACCTTACTGCCACCAAAGACAGAAATAAGGAAACCTGCAACGACAGCTGTTATGATACCTTTCTCCGGCGATACACCTGAGGCTATACCAAATGCTATCGCTAACGGAAGGGCTACGATACCAACAATTAAACCTGCCATTGCATCGGCAGCAAACTTCTTTTTGTCGTAAGAACGAAGGGACTTAAGCAAACTTGGCTTAAAACTAAATTTGTCCATATAAACTAAACACCCTGTAATTAAGTAAATTAAACTAAACCTTTTGAAAAATGAAGGTGCAAAGGTATATAATAAATATGTATTTAACGATTAACTTTTTAAAGAATCATAACAAATTATTACATAATAGTAACATTTTTATATGTACAAACAAGTTATGATACTTGGAAACGAACGATTTTTACGTTAATACAGCACTTAATACAAATAAAAAATCTGCAGAAAAGACGTTATGGGTCGTTCTGCAGATTGTATCTGTGATAAATTTAAACCAACTTATTATTTTGTAATTCCGACACTTTATATTATCTTTGCATCAGATAACATGTGCTTTTAACAAGCATTATCGGGGTCTCATAGTTCAATGGATAGAATAAATCTCTCCTAAAGATTAGATTTGAGTTCGATTCTCAATGGGACTACTCCTTTATTTTATTTCCTATAGATTTCTTATTATTTATATCTCAGAAGTATTATTCTCAGACGCTATATGGTTTTCGTGACACATCAATACCGAGATTTCGGTAATTCATCATGCTCATCAATGCGTCATAATATTTCTGACATTAATTCTATTTTTTACTAAATAATGAATATACATTATACGTAATAAGGAATATAATTATACCAGCAAATATTCCGGCTATGGCATCTATTGCATAATGTGCCTGAATATAGAATGTTGCAAAGAACATCAGGACATAGAAAGGAAGAAGTATGAAGACAAACTTCTTATTCTTTGTCTTGTATGCCAGAAGCATAAGTATTGTTGATATTCCTACATGACTGCTTGGGAATGCTGCCGTAGGACGTTCGCCTGCATTCTTGGCATCTTCCACAAGTCCGTAGAACAGTCCTTCATGATAACCTGGACTCACAAGACATTCTGTATGCGAAAAAAAGTAATCGTGTACATTGGGGAATATACCTCTTGCAATGTCATCCAACCCTACTGCCTGATAATAAAACTGTGGTCCGGTAACTGGAACTAACACGAAAATGACATAGAATATAAAGAATGAAGCCATTATCACGAATGTAGCACGCTCGAAATCTTTATTTCTGCAAAAGAAATAGAACAGTGTAACACCCACAATCATAGGATAATAAGATGCATATCCCATGTCCATAAGCTCACTGAACACTCCATTGGATATGTACTGCGAGAATAACAGTGCCGGCTGACATCCGAATACGTCCTGCTCCCACTGTGCAAATATGTGGTCGAGATTCGGGAATACGCGGTTTATATCGTAAGTATCAGGATACCACCATCCTAAAAGTGACATCTGTACAATTATTCGTACAAACGTCATAAAACGGCATGGTATCATTCTGTACACCATCCATAAAGCAAGTGTTATCAGCAGAATCTTAATACGACCGAATATAAGTTCGGGAACATCAGGATTCTTTGTTGCAGTGAAAAGTAATACTACTGTAGTAAATATTATATATCCGATAACAACCCACTCTAAAGGAAGAAGTCCCTTACGAGGTGATTTTTCTATCTTGAAAAGATCTTTTATAAACTTTATCATATTGTCAGAGCCAGTTATTTTCTTTGTACCATTCGATGGTTTCTTTCACTCCCCTTTCCAAATTGTATTCGGGATGATAACCCAGTTCCTTTATTGCAGGAGTTATGTCACAGCGCCAGTTACGCTGCTTCATAATGTTATATTTATCGTTGTTAAGAGCAGAAACCTTTCCTGTTATGTGACCGATACCCTCGCCTGCCGTGGTTACTATCTTGAGAAACCATAAAGGAGCCTTTATTCTGAACAGCAGACTTACACCTAATTCTTTCTTTATCAGGTCGCTGAAACTACGCGATGTGTATTCACTGCCATCACTTAAGAAATAAGATGCACCTGTACTACCCTTTTCCATAGCCTTGAAAACGGCCTGTACTACATCCTTAACATAAACGAACGTAAGAACCTGAGGACGGTATCCTACCGTAAAGTCTACATGTTCCTTAATACTTTTGGCCATCATGAAATAATCTTTCTCGCGTGGCCCGTATACACCTGTAGGACGAAGCACCACATAAGGAAAATCTTTAAGCGTTGAAAGATATTTCTCAGCCTCAAGTTTGCTCTTTCCGTATGCAGTGTCCGGATGCGGTGTATCTGTATCAAGAATGTCTGTATAAGGCATTTTCTCGCGTACAGGACCAAAGACACTCAGACTGCTTATGTAAACGAATTTTTTTATATGCATTCCGTTATCACATATAGCCGAAACAAGATTCTTTGTACCTTCTACATTGACAACAAAAAAATCATTTGAATTCAGACACTTTGTAACGCCGGCAGCATGTACAACGTAATCGAAATCAAATGATGCTAACTGTTTTTTTAATATTTGTCCGTCTGAAAGATTCACCTCAAGAAGGTGAATTCTTTCATCGGATAAATATTTTAAGGAACTGCTCTTTCGTACAGCAGCCCAAACTTCATAACCTTGACGCAGCGCTTCTTCTACAATAAAACTGCCTATGAAACCAGTTGAACCGGTTATGAATATTTTTTTTCCCATAGATGTCTTTTATATAGCTGGCTTAAGCATTTACTGCCTTAGCATCGCTATCCTTTATGGCTTTATCTACTTTCTCTTTATCAGAACCTTTGAATTTATCAAATCCCTTACCATAAACACCAATTACAGAACTCTGTGATACAAAGGCATCGCGGTCTATCATCTTTATAAGACGGAAAATGTTTGTACTTTCTGTCTGACGTGCAAGTACGAACAACATTTTAAGCTGTGTTCCTGTGTAATAACCCTGACTGTTGATAATTGTTACGCCACGACGTATATTCTGAGAAATGGCTTCTGCTATCTGCTCGTACTGATCTGAAATGATGACGAACTGTACTGAACGACGTGAAGCATTTACGACGCCGTCTACACAGATTGCAGACATAACAAGTACAATGTAACCATAAAGTACATCTTCCCATGTCATTCCAGGTACCGTACGTACTAATGTAACGACACCAATATCTGTCATGAGCAGAAGACGGCCAAGAGATACGTCCTTATATTTATTAATCATTGCTGCGATAACATCAGATCCACCTGTACTTCCGTTAGAAGCAAGACCTAATCCAACACCAGCACCAAGGAAAGCACCTCCTACTACGGCAGCCATGAACTTCTGACTTGCGAGGAACGGCTGTCCGTTTACAGTGAAGTCAAACTCCTGAAGTACACCTGTAAAGAATGTAAATGTTATAACGGCCCATATAGTCTTCAGACAGAATTTAAGACCAAGGATTCTTAATGCAAGTATGAGCAGAGTTGTGTTTACAACAACATATGTTATCTTGACATCAATGCCTAAACCCCAGAGTAATACTGAAGAAATACCAGGGACACCGCCTGTTGTAATGTGATTTGGTAACAGGAAGATAACCCATCCTGTACATGCAATGAGCATGGCAAAGGCTATCATAATATAGTCATGCAGCTCATCTTTTAAATTTAAATTTAAATTTACCGACTTCATTTATATTAATTATTTTTCTTACCGCTAACTTTAAACTTGTCGAAGCCTTCGCCATAGACACCGATAACAGCACTCTGTGATACAAATGCCTTAGGATCAACTTCATTGATTATACGGAAAATCATGCTTGATTCTGTCTGTTTTGCAAGAACAAACAACATGTTTGTTTCCTTATCTGTATAGAATCCCTGTGCCTTAATAAGTGTACAACCTCTGTTGGGCTCTTCGTTAATACGTCGTGCAATTTCCTTGTATTCCTTTGAGATAACAAAGAACTGAACTGAACGACGACGAGAGTTAACTACCTGGTCTACAGAGAATGATGCAACAATAAGACCTGCATAACCCATGATAACGTTATCCCAGTTCTTAAGTACTAAATAAGAAGATGTGATGATTATCATATCTACAAATAGTATCAGACGACCTAATGATATGTTCTTATACTTATTTACCATTGCCGCTACGACATCTGATCCTCCTGTACTGCCGCCAGAAGCAAGTGCAAGACCTACACCTGTACCTGTAAATGCCGAACCAATGATGGCAGCCATAAATGTCTGTCCCTTCAGAAGTCCCATTTCAGCACCCTTATCCTGAAACAATGCAAGGAATAATGTCAGTGTAACTACACCCCAGATTGTTTTAGCACAGAACTTCCAACCAAGAATCTTTAATGCAAAAGCCATCAAGATTGTATTCAATAAGAAGAATGTGTACTGAGGATCTAAAATTCCAGCCCATTTCAAAATAGAAGAAATACCAGGTATACCACCCGGAGCAATTTCATTAGGTAACATAAAGAATGCCCATCCTAAACTATAGCACGCCGAAGCTACAGTAAGCATTACATAATCGTTAATTTCCTTCCAAGTGTTTTTCTGCACTCTTTGTCTGATTCCATTCATAGCTGATGTTAATAAATGTATTACTATTAATTATTTTTATTTTGTTTTCGTTTGTTACTTCTTAAATTTGTCGAAGCCATCACCATAGACACCTATTGTAAGACTCTGTGATACAAAGGCTTTAGGATCTACTGACTGTATGATGTTAAATATCTTTGAAGACTCACTTCTGCGGGCAAGCACGAACAACATCTTTACATCGTTGCCTGTATAACTACCTTTAGAATTGATTACGGTACAGCCTCGGCTTGAAACTGCACTTATCTCGCGTCCAATCTCTTCAAACTTATCTGAAATGATAAAGAACTGCACAGACTGACGGAAAGACGACACTACAGCATCTATGCACCATCCTGTAAGGAGCAGTACAACATAACCATATACTATCTTTTCTATATCCGGAACAACAAGATAACTTGACGTTACTATGATGACATCGGCAAGCATTATCACTTTTCCAAGCGATATGTTTTTATACTTGTTTATTATTGCGGCTATAATATCAGTACCTCCGGTGCTTCCGTTGAATGACAGGCTCAGTCCTACTCCACTTCCACAGAATAAAGCTCCCAAGATAGCTGTCATGAATGGCTGGTCTGACAAAATATGAATGTGACCTAAGTTCTCTGTAGAAAATGCTACCATTGTCGTAAGAGTAAACATAGCAAAAATAGTCTTAATACAGAAACGCCATCCAAGTATCCACAATGCAAACAGTATCAATATTACATTAAAAATAAAGTACGAAACTTGAACTGGCACTCCTGTACCCCAATAAATAATTGATGATATACCAGGAATACCCCCAGTTGTAATATTGTTTGGTAATAAAAATAATGTCCAGCCTATACAATAGAGCATCATTGCAAAGGCTATCATTACGTAATCTCGTACTTCTCTGAAAACTAAACTCCTATTAATCTTACCTACTTTCATCTATACTCTAATATTAGGCCGCAAAGTTAGGACAAGATTACTACATAACAAAATAAAAATGATGTAATTAACAAAAGAAAATGCTTTTGTTTCTATAACTGTCCCGCCTCAACCATTCGTACTACCCTTTCGGTAATTTTATCTTTGCCTTCTGGATCGTATTGTTTAGTAAGACTTGCACCAAACATCCATGCAAAAGTCTGATAAAAACCTGCCTTCACAGGCCCTAAAAAAGCCTTTATCAACTGGTATGTTGATGAATTGCATTCCCTATATATTAATTTTATGAGAAGTTTGCCCTGTGAGAACGTAAGTTTCTTCATAACCGGAGTATACGTTCGCTTAATATCTTCTTCCACAAGCTTAAGATGTTTGCTCCTAGCCTCCTCTGTTGGCAGAGTCATAATATATTCGTAAGTCTCAAGCATCATAACCCTTGCTTTCTTTGCAAGAGGTAAAACTTTCTTTACATTTCTTACAAGACGGCTGAATTTCCTTCTATCATTCTCTTTTTTAAATGTCATCTCAGGATATACGTATATCCTGTTCAATTCTACATACTGAATACTGTCACCATCTTCAGAAAGCGCTGTTCTGACCTTTACAAGCGGAACAAATGAAGAATCCTCGGTTGTTAATGTGTCAGACACAGCAACATCCGACGATGAAGAAAAGACATTCACCGTAACAAGAAGTAAAAGACTTATTATATAGTATCTCATATTACTCACACCGCAAAAATATAAACAATTTCTTTATTTACGCATCTTGAATAATCTAATTTACACTTTATCAATTATTTTTTATTATCTTTACCGCAATCTTTATCATAAGATGTTTATGAAATTCATTTTTATTGTTATAATGTTCATTTGTGGAACATATTTTTGTCGTGCACAAAACGATGATAAATGGGAAGATGTTTACGCAAGATACATTGACCTAATGGGGGATAACTCAGACACAAATGAAAATATTTATTCTATTCTTTACGAACTATATCTCAATCCAATAAACATAAATAAAGCCAGGAGGGAAGATCTTGAACAGTTTCCTTTCTTAAATGATTCACAGATAGAAGCAATCTGTTCTTATCTTTACCATTATAACGGAATGGAAAGTCTTGGAGAACTGGCTCTCATAGAACAATTGGATTATTACACACGAAGATTGTTGGTTGATTTTATATATGTAGGAGAGAAAGAAAGCAATAATAAACTTTCCATGCGTAAAATTTTAAAATACGGAAAGCATAATTTACTTCTTACCGGTAAAATACCTTTCTATGAACGCAAGGGTGACAAAAGCGGATACATGGGATACAAATACAAACATTCGCTTAGATATAATTTCAGATATAATAACAGGATACGTTTAGGATTAGTAGGTTCGCAAGATGCAGGCGAACCTTTTTTTAGCAGCAATAACAGGGCAGGGTACGATTACTATTCTTATTACCTTATGATAAGAGATTTAGGCAGAATAAAAACTCTTGCAATAGGAAAATATCGCCTGTCATTTGGCATGGGACTTGTTATGAACAATAATTTTTCATTAGGAAAGACGGCAAACACTTCACTTGCAGGTAAGGTATCTAATAACATAACAGTTCATTCTTCGTCATCAGATGGAAAAAGTCTGCAAGGTGCCGCAATGACAGTAAATATACTTAAGAATGTAGATCTATCAGGATTTGTTTCGTTTAAAGATATAGATGCAACCTTGAATGGGGAAGGAAAGATTCGCAGTCTTTCATCTTCAGGATATCATCGTACAACTAATGAAATGAAGAAAAAGAACAACACACAGCAATTTGTTACAGGTGGAAACATCCTATGGCAAGCAAACGGATTTCATGCAGGTATGACAGGATATTACGTTTGGTTCAATCGTCCTTTTGCAAGAGCAAAGATAGATTCTTATAAATACTATGGTCCTGTAGGATACTCTTTTTATAATTTAGGTGTAAACTACGGATACATAAACTATCGATTCTCTGTTTCTGGTGAAACTGCATTTAATAACGACGGAGCAATCGCAACTATAAACACAGCATCATATAACATTAATGAAGATTTAAAACTCAATGCCATACACCGATTCTATTCTTACCGTTATTATTCTCTGTTTTCACAATCGTTTTCCGATGGAGGACACATACAGAACGAAAATGGTTTTTACATCGGTGCCGACTATCGTGTGAATCCTAATCTCAATGTATCAGTATATGCGGATGTTGCATATTTCCCTTATAAAAAATACAACACTTCATCATCTTCATCATCTTTTGATAACCTTATCAACATTCTATATAAAAGAAATGCATTCTCTTTAGGAATACGTAACAGATACCGCAATCGTGAAAAGAACATTCCTGGTGGGGGAGAACAAATACATTGTCATGAAAACTCTACACGTTTAGACTGCGGTTTTACAAGTGGTGAGAATAGTATTAAGCTGCAATTAAACAGTCATTATAACCGTCATAAAATCAATAGTTTTGGATGGATGTCGTGTTGTTATGGCAGATTAGGAATAGGAAAGAAACTAAAAACTGACGGACTATTGGGATACTTCTCTACAAAAGACTATTCTTCTCGTATTTATATATACGAACATGGTCCACTTTACAGCTTTTCTTTTCCTTCATTCTATGGTAAAGGAATGCGTTTTTCACTATCTTCGAGATACGATATATGTAAGAATTTCATGATTATGTTACATTACGGAATAACAAAATACTTTGACAGAAATAAAATTAGCAGCGGTCTCAGAGAAGTTAACAAGTCGTATCTTTCAGACTTAGACATTCAGTTAAGAATTAAGTTCTAAGACTCCGTAAAAATTAATCAATACAACATAAATTAAGTCTATATGAAAGTCTTATAACTTATATTACTATGAAATACAAATGTCTACAGCATACTTTTCTTAAGTTATTTATCTGATGTAATAACCAAGTTTAATATATAATTAAGATTTAAATTCATGATAAACATCATGAATATATACCATAAAAAGTAGGGTAGAGACGATTATAAAAAATAAGAGACATACCTATTTTTATAAGTATGCCTCCGACTAATATATTCTCTTAATTACTTTTCTACAATTCCTATATTCTCCTCACGATCATCTTCAACAACAAGATTATCTATGATAAACTCCTGTCTTTCGGGAGTATTCTTACCCATATAATATTCCAATAGTTTTTGAAGTTTATCGTTCTTGTGTATCATAACCTGCTCAAGACGCATTTCAGGACCAATAAAATGTACGAACTCTTCAGGAGATATTTCGCCAAGACCTTTGAATCGTGTGATTTCAGGGTCTGGTCCAAGTTCCTTTATTGCCTTTATACGTTCTTCATCGCTGTAACAGTAACGAGTGATAAAATCACTCTTCTTTTCACCTTTTTTGGGTTTACCATCAGCAGCAACCTTCTTATTACTAATTTTAGTACGACGATTACGAACTCTGAAAAGAGGAGTCTGAAGAATGTATACATGTCCTTTCTTAATAAGCTCTGGGAAGAACTGCAAGAAGAAAGAAATTATCAGCAGACGGATATGCATACCGTCGACATCGGCATCAGTTGCCACGATAACCTTATTATATCTTAGTGTATCGAGTCCGTCTTCTATATCAAGAGCAGCCTGAAGAAGGTTGAATTCTTCGTTCTCATACACTACTTTCTTAGTAAGCCCAAATGAATTCAGAGGCTTTCCACGCAGACTGAACACAGCCTGAGTATTAACATCACGACTTTTCGTTATACTACCACTCGCTGAATCACCCTCGGTAATAAATATAGAACTCTGTTCCTTAAGGTCATTTTTAGCATCACAGAAATGAATTCGGCAGTCACGAAGTTTCTTATTGTGAAGATTAGCTTTCTTAGCACGTTCTCTTGCCAGTTTGGTAATACCAGCCATCGACTTACGCTCACGTTCACTTTCCTGTATCTTCTTGAGCATCAGTTCCGCAATGTCAGTGTGCATGTGCATAAAGTTATCGAGTTCGCGCTTTATAAAGTCGCCAATAAACTTATTTATGCTCACACCATCCGGACTCATCGTAAGCGAGCCGAGTTTTATCTTAGTCTGACTCTCAAACATAGGTTCCTCAACATTAATAGCTACAGCTGCAACCATTCCGTTACGGATGTCTGAGAATTCGAAGTTCTTATTAAAGAATTCTTTTATTGTACGAGCTATATGTTCTTTGAAAGCACTCTGATGAGTACCGCCCTGAGTAGTATGCTGTCCGTTAACGAACGAATGATATTCTTCTCCATACTGATTAGTATGTGTGAAAGCAATTTCTATATCATCGTCTTTAAGATGTATTATAGGATATATACCCTCCGTAGTCATGTTATCTACAAGCAGATCTTCAAGACCATTGCGACTAACGATACGTGTTCCGTTATAGACAATTGTCAGTCCTGTATTAAGATATGTGTAGTTACGGAGCATTATCTCGATAAAATCGTTATTGAACTTATAGTTCTTGAACATCTTATTATCGGGAACAAAATAGATAAACGTACCTGTTCTTTCGTCAGTATCCTCTGTCGTGTCACTTTTAAGAATACCACGCTGGAAAGATACAGTACGAACCTTACCGTCTCTAAAAGACTTAACCTCAAATTCAGAGCTAAGAGCATTTACAGCCTTGATACCTACACCGTTGAGACCCACACTTTTCTTAAAAGCCTTAGAATCATACTTACCTCCGGTATTAAGTTTGCTCACAGCCTCTACAAGTTTTCCCTGAGGAATACCGCGGCCATAGTCCCTTATAGAAACTTCAAGTCCGTTCTTTACCTTAATCTCTATACGTTTGCCGGCGTGCATCTTAAACTCATCAATAGAGTTGTCTATCACTTCCTTGAGCAGAACGTAAATACCGTCTTCGGGCATAGAACCGTCACCAAGACGTCCGATATACATACCCGGACGAGTACGCACGTGCTCCATATCCGAGAGATGACGGATATTATCTTCGGTATATGCCACCTGACTGAGATTTTCCTTATCCTCCATATATAAAAATGCTTCTCTTTAAATATCTTTTTTATAACATCTTCTGCGCTTGTGGTTCTCAATATCAAAATATTGCCACTGACTCTGTACCTTTTCGTTGGTTTCCATTTCCACCTGAGTCTCAGCCCACTCGAAACCATATTTCTGATACCATGGAATGAGATCTGAGAACATCAGAGCATTGGCACCTTTAACTCTGTATTCAGGCAGAACACCCAGAAGCAGAAGGTCTACAATGTTTGTCTTATGGTATTTTATAGCTCTGAGAATATGCCACCATCCGAAAGGAAACAGACGTCCGCGCTTACATTTCTTCAAGGCATGCGACATAGAGGGCAGGGTAATACCTACACCTACGAGCTTTTTATCAGCATTCCAGTCTTCTACGAGAGTAACTAAATTAAGATCGATAAATGGGAAATACATATTTACGTACTGGTCTATCTGTCGTTCTGAAAGTTCTGAAAATCCATACAGATTTTTAAAAGTCTCGTTTATAACTTCAAATATCTTCTTTCCGTAACCTTCTTCAAAAACTTCTTTCTTCGTGAGTTTCTTCACATGAAGATTATAACGTTTCTGAATCATGGCAGAAATCTTAGCATATTTCTCCGGTATACTTTCAGGTATAAGAATCTTGTATTCCACATAATCATTATCCTTGACAAACCCTTCCATACTTTCAATGTGTTCGGGGTAATAAGGATAATTGTATATCGTAGGCATGGTGCCAAGCTGGTCGAATCCCATCGTGAGCATTCCTTCGGGATCCATGTCTGTAAAGCCGAGAGGACCTATCATTCTGTCCATTCCCTTAGACTTGCCAAACTTTTCTACGGCATCTAAGAGTGCACGCGACACTTCTTTATCATCAATGAAGTCTAACCAGCCGAAACGAACCGAATTATGATTCCATTTTTTATTAGCCTTATGGTTGATTATGGCAGCTACACGTCCAACAGTCTTACCATCTTTAACGGCAATATACAGTTCTGCTTCGCAAAACTCAAATGCAGCATTTTTTTCGGGGCTGAATGTATTTAATTCGTCACTGTAAAGATTCGGAACATCGTATTCGTTTCCTTCGTAAAGGTCATAATGAAATTCTATGAATCGTTTCAGATCGCTTTTATTTTCGACCTTACATATTTTTACTGAAGACATTATTTTCTTTATATCTTAATTAATTATGCAAATATACAGTAAATTACTCTATTTTGCAAAATTAAATATATTTTTTAATCATGGCAATAAACAACCAAGAAAGGTGGCTGATAACGTCTTATTAAAGACGTATTTCTTCACGGCGATGTAAATATTTACAATTTTAATATGTATATTTGCAAATAAATTACGATGATATGAAAAGAACAATTCTCCTTCTTATAGGATTTATTATGTCTTGTTTCTGTGCATCTGCACAGGTAAAGATTAATTATGGAAAAGAAAGTCCGCTGCGCAAACTACAGATGGCTGAAGTTTACATCAATGCTCTCTATGTGGACTCTGTAAACGAAAATAAACTTGTAGAAGATGCCATAAGGGGAATGTTAGAGAAACTTGATCCTCATTCTTCATATTCTGATGCTGAAGAAATGAAGGCCATTACAGAACCTCTCATGGGTAATTTCGAAGGCATCGGCATACAGTTTAATATTATCGACGACTCTCTCGTTGTAATACAGCCAGTTGTAAACGGTCCTTCGGAGAAAGCCGGTCTTCTGCCAGGCGACCGTATCATTTCGGTTAACGACAGTGTTATTGCCGGTGTAAAGATGCCGAAACATAAAATAATGAAATGCCTTAGAGGTAAGAAGGGCAGCAAGGTAACACTTAAAGTTAAACGCCGAGGCGTACACGATGTACTTACTTTTGTAGTTACGCGCGACAGAATTCCCATCAAGTCGCTCGAAGCAGCATACATGATTGCCGACGGAATAGGATATGTTCGTTTAGGTAACTTCGGTGCTAATACTTACAAAGAATTCATGGATGCTATGAAAGACCTTCAGTCGAAGGGAATGAAAGACGTAATAGTAGACCTCCAGGGTAATGGCGGAGGTTTCCTACAGGCTTCGGTAAAGATAGCAGGAGAATTTCTGAACAGCAACGATATAGTGGTTTACACCGAAGGACGTACTTACAAAAGGAAGAATTACAAGGCATCAGGTAACGGAAAATTCAGAGACGGAAGGGTAGTGGTACTCATTGATGAATTCTCAGCTTCTGCAGCTGAAATATTTACCGGTGCTATTCAGGACCATGACCGAGGAATTGTTGTAGGACGTCGTTCGTTCGGAAAGGGTCTGGTACAACGTCCCATCGAACTTCCCGATAATTCTATGATACGTCTTACGATTGCACATTACTACACACCTTCGGGAAGATGTATACAGAAGCCATACAAGAAGGGAGACATGAAAGATTATGAGATGGATTTTGAGAATCGTCTGAAACACGGCGAACTTACATGCAAGGACAGCATTCACTTTAACGACTCGCTAAAATACTATACTCTCAAGGAAAATCGTACAGTATATGGCGGCGGCGGAATTATGCCCGACTATTTTGTTCCTTTAGATACTCTTAAATTCTCAAAGTATTATCGTAAACTTATACTTAAGAACATTGTACTTACACAAAGTCTTAAATACATCGACGAAAACCGCAAGGAACTGCACAGCAGATATACTTCTTTCGAGGACTTTAAGAAAAACTATCAGACACCTGATGAAGTTGTAGAAAATATTATTGCAGAAGGTAAAAAAGACAAGATAGAACCTGAAGACAATAAAGACCTGAAGAAAACTAAAGAGCAGCTCAAAATTCAATTAAAGGCACTTGTAGCACGAGATATATGGGACATGTCAGAGTATTTTGAAATAACTAACAAGAACAATGACATAGTGAATGAAGCTCTGAGAATACTTACAGAGCAATAACAACATACTATTCTTCATATCATAAAGACATTCGTTAGCTTTAGGTTAATGAATGTCTTTTTTCTTGTTTTTAGGACATAATTACAGGTAATATATATACATAAAGTCCATAAATATGTAGTTTTACAATGTCTTTATGCAATATTTTTCTTTAAATAGTACCGATATTAAAATAATTACTTATTTTTGCACAATCAACAAGTAAAAAACTATTAATCTAATACTGTTAATTATGACAAAATTAGTAGATCTTCTGAAGATCCTTGCTACCCGCAAATTCTGGGTAGAACTGTTCATTATGACCATGGGTATGGTAATAGCCGGAACGGCTGTTTATTTCTTCCTGGTACCAAGTAAGCTTATTGTAGGTAGCGTTACCGGTCTGTCAATCGTACTATGTAACATTTCCGATAAATTCTTCGGTCTTCACATGGCACTCTCCGGAGTTATTTTTGCCATAAACCTTTTGTTACTTATAATAGCTTATGTCTTCATTGGCAAAGAGTTTGGTACAAAGACTGTTTACACCGCACTTATTCTGGGTCCTATACTCCGTGTGCTTGAAGTTTATTTCCCTCACGAAAAGTTCCTTGCCGAAGGTTCTACATCAGTGATGGGCGACCCGTGGCTTGACCTTATAGCATTTATCATTATCCTCAGTGCATCACAAGCTATCTTGTTCAGAATCAATGCATCTACGGGAGGTCTTGATATTCTGGGTAAACTTATCAACAAGTATGCACATCTCGACATCGGTACTTCTGTTTCAGTAGGTGGTGCCATGATTTGCTGTACAGCATTCCTCATCAACCCGTTCAACCTCGTTGTATTAGGTCTTATCGGAACATGGATCAATGGTATCGTAATCGACTATTTCACAGCTGGTCTTAACCGTAAGAAACGTGTACACATCATCACTAAAGATTATAAGGTTATACAAGACTTCATCATCAATAATCTTAAGCGCGGATGTACTCTTTACGAGGTTACCGGTGGTTACAGCAACGAAAAGAAGATTCAGCTCGAAGCTCTTCTTGCAAAGGACGAATTCCTGAAACTTACAGAATTTATCAACAATAATGAAATTGATACATTCATGACTGCCGATAATATCTCTGAAGTTTATGGTCTGTGGGCTTCAAAGAAACGTAAGTTAGAGAACGACAGAGCTAAAATATAACATATTATTTCATTAAATATTTCTGACGTCCGAATCTGTTTTGTAGATTCGGACGTTTTTTATTGTCTTATGAAAAGACACATATTAAGTGGAATGTCTTCATAAACATATATTTTTATCTTCTATTATTGTAAGAAAAGAATCCACTTTTAGGATTAAATATGGCAATTGTAAAGATTAAGAAATCTCTTACACGTGTGATTGAAAATAATCACAGCTGTACTAACATTCTATTAAACGTGTATTAACTTGCAAACTCAGTGTATCTATCACCTTACTTGCTAAAAAAGCACACAGAAAAAAGTAGAAAGGAACATATATCATACACACAACGATACATAAGCCTGTTTTAGATGATAGAGGCTGAATTTCGGACTTTCTGTCTTTTCTGACATAAAGTATACATTACGGCGCATAGCAATCGTTCTAAAGCCGTTTTTATTCGTATAATGATAAAAAAGACAGATACCGTCATGTCACGATATCTGTCTTCCATATATTTTTTATTGTAACTTAATGTACTCAGCTGCGTTTTCCTGTAAGTATAGTCTTTATATCATTAAGTTTATTTATCGCATCTATAGGAGTAAGATTATTTATATCCGTACCTAAAATCTCATCACGAACCTGAGAAAGTACAGGGTCGTCGAGCTGGAAGAAACTGAGCTGCATACCTCCGCCCGTATTTGCGGCTATATTCGAAGTATCTGCACGCTTGGCAATACCAACGTTGCTGTTATCGTCTTCAAGCTGTTTAAGCACCACTTCTGCACGATTTACGATACTCTGCGGCATTCCTGCTATCTCTGCAACATGAATACCGAATGAATGTTCGCTGCCGCCGCGCACAAGTTTACGCATAAATAACACCTTACCGTTTATCTCCTTTACCGACACATTGTAATTCTTTATTCTGGAATAAAGTTTTTCCATCTCATTCAGTTCATGATAGTGTGTAGCGAAGAGTGTACGTGCTCCGGCCTTCGGATTCTCATGAAGATACTCCACTATGGCCCATGCTATTGATATACCGTCGTACGTAGATGTTCCTCGACCAAGCTCATCAAAGAGTACAAGACTGCGTGGCGTAACATTGTTCAAAATGTTTGCAGCTTCTGTCATCTCTACCATGAATGTAGATTCGCCGAGAGAAATATTATCAGATGCTCCTACACGTGTGAATATCTTATCCACAATACCTACTGTGGCACTGTCTGCCGGAACATAACAACCTATCTGTGCAAGTAATACTATCAGGGCAGTCTGTCTGAGCAGTGCCGACTTACCAGCCATGTTAGGACCTGTTATTATCAGTATCTGCTGTTTTTCGGTGTCTAAATATATGTCGTTAGGTACATAAGCCTCGCCAATGGGCAGCTCTGTCTCTATCACAGGATGACGTCCGCCCTTTATGTCTAATACATCGCTGTCTTCTATCTGGGGACGCATATATTTATTAGCAACTGCCACCTTGTTAAACGACAGGAGACAGTCGAGATGTGCAGCCATATTGGCATCTATCTGTATAGCTGAGATATATTCCTGCATTGCTGTAACAAGTTCACTAAAGACCTTTGTCTCTATTGCAATGATTTTATCCTCTGCTCCTAAAATCTTTTCTTCGTATTCCTTGAGTTCTTCGGTTATGTATCTTTCGGCACTCGTAAGAGTCTGTTTTCTTATCCATGTCTCAGGCACCTTGTCCTTGTATGTGTTTCTAACTTCAAGATAATATCCGAATACATTATTGAATCCTATCTTCAGACTTGCGATACCTGTTTCTTCAGATTCCCTCTGCTGTATCTTCATCAGATAATCCTTGCCGCTGTATGCAATGCTGCGCAGATTGTCGAGTTCTTCGTCTACGCCAGACTTTATCACACGTCCCTTGTTTATAAGCTGCGGAGGATCATTTTCTATTTCCTTCTCTATTCTGTCACGAAGAGATGCACAGATATTTATCCTATCACCTATACGTTTCAGAACTTCGTTATCAGATTCCATGCAGGCCTGCTTTACAGGTTCCATGGCTGTAAGTGCAAGTTTAAGCTGTACTACCTCGCGCGGACTAACTCGTCCGGTAGCTACTTTTGAAATTATTCGTTCTACATCACCCAGGCGACTAAGATGAATGTCTATGAGTTCCTTGAAATCCGGATGACGGAAATAATAATCCACAATGTCCAGACGTTCGTCTATTTTTGTTTTGCTCTTTAATGGAAATACCATCCATCTCTTAAGCATTCTGGAACCCATTGGAGAAACTGTCTTGTCGATGACAGAAAGGAGCGAGCGACCACCTTCCTGCATCGGATATAAAAGTTCCAGACTGCGAATTGTAAATTTGTCAAGACGGACATACTTTTCTTCTTCAATTCTTACAAGCGACTTAATGTGCGCCGTCTGCGTATGCTGAGTTATTTCCAGATACTGCAAGATGGCCCCGGCAGCTATGATACCTTTTTCAAGATGGTCTACACCGAAACCTTTAAGACTCTTAATCTTAAAGTGATCGAGCAGTTTGTTCTTGGCAGTACACTCTGTAAATATCCAGTCGTCTAACTGATATGTGAAATACTTGTTACCAAATATCTCCTCAAACTTAGCCTTCTTATCACGTTCAAATAAAATTTCTTTCGGTGAAAAGTTGTTTATAAGTTTTTCTGCATAATCATAATTTCCTTCGCCTGTGAGAAACTCACCAGTAGAAATATCAAGAAATGCAACGCCACATATATCCTTATCTATATGTACCGCTGCAAGAAAATTGTTTTCCTTATAATTAAGTACATTGTCACTCATGGCAAGACCTGGCGTTACGAGTTCCGTAATGCCTCTCTTGACAAGAGTCTTGGTCTTCTTCGGATCTTCCAGCTGGTCGCATATTGCAACACGCTTACCAGCTCTTATAAGTTTCGGAAGATATGTATCAAGAGCATGATGAGGAAATCCCGCCATTGCATCACCGTTACAGCTTCCGTTGCTGCGGTGTGTAAGTGTTATACCAAGTATCTCTGAAGCCTCGAGAGCATCGTCGCAATATGTTTCATAAAAGTCACCACATCTGAAAAGCAGAAGAGCATCCGGATGTTTGCTCTTTAAATCATAAAACTGCTTCATCATAGGTGTCAACGCCTTCTTAGTAGTCATCTATCCTGTTTCTTTTTTCAATATGATGCAAAGATAGTGCTTGATGTTTTGATTTCAAAACATATAACTGATTTTCTTATATGAGGAACGGCGATATACTATGTTATGGGTACTGCTTTCCAATTATCAACATATACTAACAACAAATGTTGATAACAATGTGTATATATACATTAAATATCTGTAAATCAAAATATTAATATAAACATTATAGTGTTTATAAATATAAGTTTTACACATAATAATAAAAGCAGTTATAAACATTATGCACAGATACATCTGTTATATACGGCCATGAAAACATGGCAAAATCAGCTTCACCAGTCAATATACACTGGTCTTTTATTCTTTATAACAGAAATATTCTTTTATACGTTATCATATTTGTTCCTTTAATTATATTACAGTCCATATTACTTTAAAATTTCTGAATTCTATTTTCAACAATGTTATCAACCAAACTATATATTATTATTTATTTCTTTTTTAATTAAAGAAAATATATAGTATGATGATATATCTGTGGAAATGTTGATAACTATGTGGATTATCAGTAGGTTACAACTTATCAACAACTGCGCGTTAATTATATACAGTGCTAAATTATATCAGTATGTTATTATACAGCATATTAAGTTACTTATCAACTTATCCACAATTTTATTAGCATTTAATAAGTTCATAACTTTTACTAACACTGGTATATTGATAACCTGATAATAAGATGTTTATAAACATGTGGATATCTACATGGCAGAACAGGCATGTTAATAAGTGGGAAGTTATTAAAAAGTTATGCACATAGTTATACACATAGTTTTTTAATAACTTTCAACTATAAAAATAGATTCTGTTATATCAGAACTTTCCAGTTACGAAAGGAATGTATCTTACTATCAGATGTGTGATAAATGTTGTTATCAGATACACAAAAATAGTAATTAGGAGTAGTATGATGATGTTATCGTCATAATTTATACCAGACAACACCAATAGTTTGTTTGTAAGCAGTGGAACACCTCCGCATAGAAAATAATACACAAGTGAGTTTTTTCCTGTCCAACATATCATTTTATATGGACGGATATGTCTTATCAACAGTATAAACACAGTTATGAACATCATTGTGTCTATAAAGAACAATAAGAATGATGTTATTATAACAGGTTCGAATAGCATTCTCATTCCTGCATTATGTTCTAAGTATTTAAATGCAAAGAGACATACTATTACGCCTGATACAAATACTTTGTTGTTTACAAACCATGTTACAGGCAGTTCGTATTTATGATAAATATATCCCATATACAGATAAGGCATTGCAAGCATAGCATTCTGAAAATGCCATAAATTGAATTCGGGAGTTATATATACTGATGAGATTCCTAAGATAAAACATACCGCAGGCATTATAAAACGATTATGTTTCTGCGCTAATATAAGAATGGAAAATAGTAATTCTGCCAGTATAAGTGCAGTTACGAACCATGATGCCTGACCTGTTATAATAGTTATAAACATATCTGTGGATAACTCTCTTCCATATACGAGAGCTTTGGGAACAGACATGCATGTGGTAAAAATAAAATAGGGGAGTACTATTGTTTTTAGTATAGATTCAATCTTGTGTCTTATATCGAATTCTACTTCTACTCTGTAGAATAAAAATCCTGAAATAAAAAAGAACAGGGCTAAAAAGTTTTCCACATAATATTCGTATGGTATTATTAATTCTTCAAAGTTATACGAGTCGGTGTGGAAAAGTAAAATGGATAGAATGGCAGCTCCACGTGCCATGTCTATCCACATTATTCTTTTTTTTCTTAGTTTATGACTGCTATTTTGCATACCGTTCCTTTGCTTCCGTCGGATGTAGCAGTTACTACATAGTAAATACCTGAGGCTACTCGTTTGCCTTTTTCGTTGCAGCCGTCCCATGTAAAGAATCCTCCGTTACTGCGTCCCTGAGCAACAATGTAACCGTCTGCGCTTGTAATCTTAACATCTGCATCGAAGGTGAGTCCCGTAATTGTTATGAGTCCGGTATAATCGGGTTCTACAGGGTTGGGATATGCATAAACATTATCCTTGTTCATTTCTTCAGAAGGTTTTCCTGCATCGCTCTTATAAGAACATAGACCTTCGTCGGTTGCAAAATATACTTCTCCTGTAGTATCGTCAGTTTCTACTGCCAGAACAGTATTTGAGAGAATGCTGCTGTTGTCTGTAGTGAAATGATGTATTTCCGTCATGTTGTTGGCGCTTATCAGATAAACTCCGTTACCATATGTACCGAACCATTTTCTTCCTGCTCCGTCAATCTTCATACAGCTGATGTCTATACCTGATAACAGATAATCAGCATAATTTGTACCATCATTACGTGGAACTTTTACCTGAAAGAACGGTGCTATATCTTTTCCTATATATTCTTTATGGAATACAAACGGCCCCTGGTTAGTACCTATCCACATGTTTCCTTCTTTGTCTTCTCCAAGACAGTTGACAGAATAAACCTCATAAGATTTACCATCTTGATTAACAAAATTAGAGTATCTCATTGCTCCCTTGTTTACAGGATCGTAACATATTAATGATGGTTTTTTCCAATTGGAATTTACAAACCATATAAGTTCACGACTGTCAAACATTATGTCTTTCATAGCCTCAAGACTGTAACCTTCATCAAAGAATTCGGGCTTATTAAACTTTGTGAAATTACCTTCTTTATCCATCATTAAAAGTGATGCATCCTTTGTCTGACTGTTTAGAATCCAGAGATTACCATCTTTATCGAATGTCATTCCGTGTACAAGACAATAGTTCTGAGGTAGTTTGTTTCCTCTGTCATAAGCTGTGTTTAACGGACTGTTATGGTCATTGTAATTTGCAGCGTATTTTCCGTTCTTAAACTTGTAAAGACCGCTCTTTCCGCCTGCATAAACTATAGTAGTATCGTAAGGACATACTTTTACACAGTTAACATCCCAGTACATTATGTTTGTAATTGTATCGAGTTGATCTTGAAATTTTGCCCAGTTGTCATTTCTATCCTTCATTTGAACAATGCCGGGATACATCTTTTCTACACGTCCTGTATAAAAAAGTCCTCCGGTTGAATAGAGTTTGTTGTCGAAGTTCTGTAAAGATGCAAAATGATTACTCTTGGGTCCGCCAGGGAGAAGTTTTTTAACTACAGGCAGATATTCGTTCATTATGGTCATGTCCTTGTCAAACCGACTGCGGTCGAAACCTTCTACCTTATTCCAGTTATTTTTGTCCAAAAGATTCTGACGCATATCAGCATTATAAACTTCACCAGCTGCTGTTTCTGCATATATATAAGTTTTATCAACCAGCATTCGTGTGATGTCAAGTCCAAGATTATATGTTGCAGTTATCTCATAGTCGGCAAGATTAACCTTTATTATTCCGAACTTAGTGCACAGATAGACATACTTCTGCTGAACATAAATACTGTTTATGGTCTTATCCTGCGTCATTGTCTTGTTGTAATAATCTGCAATGTTCGTAATGTTACCATTTTCAGAAAGAACGTCTATGTTCTGATTATTATAAATAATTGCCAGACTTTTAGTCTGATTACACCAAGCTACGAAATCTATATTACAGTCAGAAAGACCGTTAGTCTTGTCGTATGTGGTTATACTCTCGTCATTCAGATTATATGTGTATAAGTTGGATGAAGCAAGCACATAAAGATTATTTCCACCTTTGTGAATGTCAGTCACGTCGCTATACGACATATAATTTTTCCATGTACCAATTCCGTCGGCAATGCAGTTT
This sequence comes from Prevotella sp., assembly GCA_020026195.1. Classification (GTDB taxonomy): domain Bacteria; phylum Bacteroidota; class Bacteroidia; order Bacteroidales; family Bacteroidaceae; genus Prevotella. The sequence continues at coordinate 26,602 of JAHHQW010000004.1, read as the reverse complement.
ACCGCCGAAAACAAACATAGAAAAATAGAAATAAATAATGTTTTCATAATTATATCAGTTTATATAAAGCAAAAGATTGAGAAAGGAAACCTTTTATGTGCTTCCTATTTCTCAATCTTTTTACCATGTTTAATATTTAGTTTTAAGAAATTCAGAGAGTTTCTTAATAGCATTTGCCCGGTGTGAAATCTTATTTTTTATTTCGATTCCTAACTCTGCAAATGATTTGTCGTAACCATCTGGTTTGAATATAGGATCGTATCCAAAACCAGCCGTACCGCTTTTTTCTTTTAGGATTTCACCATTTACTAAACCTTCGAACGAGAATTTTTCGCCGTTGAGAATAAGGGCTATTGAAGTACGGAAACGTGCTTTACGATTGCTTACGCCTGTCAGCTTTTTAAGCAGTTTCTGCATATTAGCTTCGCTGTCATGTCCTTTGCCTCCGGCATATCTTGCAGAATATACGCCAGGTTCTCCGTTAAGAGCTTCAACTTCAAGACCAGTATCATCTGAGAATACATCCATACCATAGTGTTCGAAGATATATTCTGCTTTCTGCATGGCATTACCTTCGAGTGTGTTTGAAGTCTCAGGAATATCAACATTGCAGTTGATATCACTGAGCGACAGCACTTCTATGTCTTTTCCTAAAATATCTCTAATCTCGGAAAGTTTGTTCTTGTTATTTGTAGCAAATACTAACTTCATTACTTGATGACGATGTTGATAAGACGCTTCGGAACAACGATAACTTTGATAACCTTCTTATCGCCGATATATTTAAGTGTCTTTTCGTTTTCCATTACAGCCTTTTCAATGGCATTCTTATCTGCTTCTGCATCGAATTCCATTGTGAAACGTGCCTTTCCATTGAAAGATACACCCATCTGGATTGTACTTTCCTTAAGATATTCTTCTTTGAATACCGGCCACTGAGCATCACATACACTGCCTTCGTTTCCAAGTGCATGCCATAGTTCTTCTGCAATATGAGGTGCAAACGGAGAAATAAGTATTACTATATCTTTAAGCAGTTCTTTATTGTGACACTTGAGCTGTGTGAGTTCGTTAACACAGATCATAAATGCCGAGATAGAAGTGTTATAAGAGAATACTTCTATATCTTCAGAAACTTTCTTGATAAGTTTATGAACACATTTCAGCTGATCGGGTGTTGCCTCTACTGTGTCGGGAAGGAAATTATCTTCTCTGTCATAGAACAAAGACCAGAATTTCTTAAGGAATCTGTGACAGCCGTCTATACCATTTGTATCCCATGGCTTGCTCTGTTCAATAGGACCGAGGAACATCTCGTACAGACGAAGTGTATCTGCTCCGTAGTCATTAACGATCATGTCGGGATTAACAACGTTGAACATACTTTTAGACATCTTTTCGATGGCCCATCCGCAAACATATTTACCATCTTCAAGAATAAATTCTGCATTCTTATATTCTGGACGCCATGCCTTAAATGCATCTGTATCGAGAACGTCGCCCTTTACGATATTAACGTCTACGTGAATAGGAGTTACATCGTAATCTTTCTTTAGTCCTAATGAAACGAATACTGGTTTAGTATCGCTGTTTTCCTGATTGATACGATATACAAAGTTACTGCGACCCTGAATCATACCCTGATTTACTAACTTTTCAAAAGGTTCTTCCTTGCAAGAAACTCCGTAATCGAACAAGAACTTATTCCAGAAACGTGAATAGATGAGATGACCTGTTGCATGTTCGGTACCACCTACATACAAATCTACGTTCTGCCAGTACTGGTCAACTTTTTCGTCAACAAGTGCATCATTGTTCTTCGGGTCCATATATCTCAGATAATAAGCTGATGAACCTGCAAAACCTGGCATTGTGTTAAGTTCAAGTGGGAATATTGTCTTATTGTCCACGAGAGACTTTTCAACGACCTTGTTATTAACAGTGTCCCATGCCCATATTTTAGCTCTTCCCAATGGGGGTTCACCACTTTCTGTAGGCTGATATTTATCTATTTCAGGAAGTTCCAATGGAAGTTTATCCTCAGGAATCATATAAGGCATACCATCCTTGTAATAAACAGGGAATGGCTCACCCCAGTATCTCTGGCGTGAGAAGATAGCGTCACGCAGACGATAATTAACTTTTACACGACCAAGCTGGTGTTCCTTAACATATTTCTTTGTTGCTGCAATAGCCTCCTTAACTGTAAGTCCGTTAAGAACTAAAGACTCTTTAGGAGTTGTATTTTCTCTTGGAGAGTTGCATACTATACCTTCTTTGGCATCGAAACTTTCTTCGCTGACATCACATCCTTCAATCAATGGTATGATTGGAAGATTGAAATGTTTAGCAAAAGCATAGTCTCTGCTATCGTGTGCAGGAACGGCCATGATTGCACCTGTGCCATAACCAGAAAGAACATAATCGCTGGCATAAATAGGAATTTCCTCGCCTGTGAACGGATTAATACCATAAGAACCTGTAAATACACCAGTTACTCTGCGGTCTGAAATACGTTCACGTTCTGTACGCTTCTTTGTAGCAGCAATGTATTCTTCTACAGCCTTGCGCTGGTCATCGGTTGTTACCATGTCGACATACTCGCTTTCTGGAGCAAGAACCATGAATGTAACACCGAAGATAGTGTCGGCACGTGTAGTAAATACTGTAAGTTTAATGTCCTTGTCCTTAACCGCAAACTGAACTTCTGCACCTTCAGAACGGCCAATCCAGTTACGCTGTGTCTCTTTCAGCGAATCTGTCCACTGTACATGGTCAAGACCATCGAGCAGACGTTGTGCATAGGCACTTACACGCAGACACCACTGTTTCATTTTCTGCTGAACAACGGGGAAACCGCCACGTTCTGAAACGCCATCGATTACCTCATCGTTTGCAAGTACAGTACCGAGTCCGGGACACCAGTTTACCATTGTTTCGCCAAGATAAGCAATACGATAGTTCATAAGTATTTCCTGCTGATGTTTTTCGTCCATTGCTTTCCATTCGTCAGCAGAAAACTTAAGTTCTTCATTACATGAAGCATTGACACCTTCAGTACCCTTAGAAGCAAAATGTTCTACAAGTTTACTGATAGGCATAGCCTTTTTCATATCATTGTCATAATAAGAACCGAACATCTTGATAAATGCCCACTGTGTCCATTTATAGTAAATTGGGTCACAGGTTCTTATTTCTCTGTCCCAGTCAAAAGAGAAACCAATTTTGTCGAGCTGATCTCTGTATCGAGCAATATTGTTAACCGTAGTAATTGCAGGATGCTGTCCGGTCTGTATAGCATATTGTTCTGCGGGTAAGCCGTAGGCATCATAGCCCATAGGATTAAGAACATTGAATCCGTTCAGACGCTTGTATCGAGCATAGATGTCTGAAGCAATATAACCGAGCGGATGACCAACGTGCAGACCAGCACCAGAGGGGTAGGGGAACATGTTAAGAACATAGAACTTTTTGCGTGATTCGTCTTCTGTCACTTTATAAGTTTTCTGTTCTCTCCACAGTTCCTGCCATTTCTTTTCGATTTCTCTAAAGTTGTATTCCATTTTATGTGTTGTTGTTTTATTCTATTTCATGTAATATATGCAAAGGTAATGTAAGCATATAGAAAAACAAAATATTTGGTTTACTTTCGTGTATTATGTTTGAAATTAATTATCTTTGCAAAACATATTAATATATAGATTTTTATATGAAAATAGCACTCATAGGCTACGGACGAATGGGGAGACTTATAGAGAAGACAGCAGTTGCCCGTGGTCATGAAATAGTTTGTAAGATTGACATCGATAACCAGGAAGATTTCGATAGCAAAGAATTTGCATCTGCCGACGTCGCAATAGAATTCACATCACCTTCTGCCGCGTATGGCAATTATTTACGTGCCTTTGAGCATAACGTGAAGGTTGTATCCGGTTCTACGGGATGGATGAAGGATCATAAGGAAAGTGTAGAACGTATGTGCAGCGAAGAAGGTAAGACGCTGTTCTGGTCGTCTAACTTTAGTCTCGGCGTAGCCATTTTTTCTGCCATAAACAATCACCTTGCAGAGATTATGAATCAGTATGAGCAGTATGACGTAAAAATGTCAGAAACACATCATATTCATAAACTTGATGCTCCTTCTGGAACGGCTATTACGCTGGCAGAAAATATACTTGCGCGTCTTGACAGAAAAGACGAATGGGTGAAAGGTACTGAAGGAAAAATTAACGAAATACCTGTGGAAAGTATTCGTGAAGGAGAAGTATCAGGAATTCACAGTGTTACTTATGAGAGTGATGCCGATAAAATTACTATAACACACGAGGCAAAGAGCCGTGCAGGATTTGCTCTTGGTGCTGTTATGGCAGCAGAATATACAGTGAATCACAGCGGTCTGCTTACTATGAGCGACCTTTTTAAATTCTAAGATAGACAAAAACAATGAAAAAAGAACTGAACATGAAAGTACAATGGACTAAGTTTATCTTTGTACTCATATTATATCTTATATTTCTTATATGGCTTGAAAGCTGGTTAGGACTTATTGTAATTCCTTTTATTTTTGATGTATACATTACAAAAAAAATACGCTGGCAGTGGTGGAAAGATTCTGAGGCTCCAGTACGTTTTATAATGAGCTGGGTGGATGCAATCGTATTTGCACTTGTAGCTGTATATTTTATCAATCTATTCTTCTTCCAGAACTACGTGATTCCTTCTTCTTCGCTTGAGAAGTCATTGCTAACAGGTGATTATCTCTTTGTGAGCAAGGTTAGTTACGGACCGCGTATTCCACAGACTCCTCTTACAATGCCTCTTACACAGCATACCATGCCTGTATTTGGATGTAAGTCGTACATAGAATTTCCTCAGTGGGACTATCGTCGTGCAAAGGGATTTGGAAAGGTTCAGCTTAACGACATCGTAGTATTCAACTATCCAGCAGGTGATACAGTAGTAAGTAATATAGAGTATCAGGCCTCAGACTATTATCAGATGTGTTATGGTTTCGGACGACAGATTTATACTCAGCATGATAATCTTGATTCGTTAGACATTAATGGTCAGCGTAAAGTTTTTGCAGAGTTCTATAACAGCGGCCGTAATTATATATTACAGAATCAGGCTACATTTGGCGAACTGATTTCACGTCCTGTCGATCGCAGAGAGAATTATGTAAAGCGCTGTGTCGGTTTACCGGGACAGACACTTCAGATAAAAGACCGCATAATATATCTTGATGGACAAGCGAACAAACAGCCAGAAAAGGTGCAGTATTCGTATTTCGTAAAGTTTAAGCAAATGCCTGATGACGAACTTCTCAAGGAACTTGAGATAAGTATGGAAGACATAATGTCATTAAATACAACTAATGTCATGCCTCTTACCAAACGTGCTGCACATGCACTTGCAGAACGTCCTGATCTTGTAGAAAGTATAATGCTTGATACAAAAGAAGATACAGGCGATCTCTATCCGCTTAATGCCAATACTCATTGGACAAGAGATAATTACGGTCCGGTATGGATTCCAGAAAAGGGAAAGAGTATAAAACTTACACTTGAGAATCTTCCAATATACGAACGTCCTATAAGGGTTTATGAAAAGAACAAACTGGAAGTAAAGGATGGTAAGATATTTATCAACGATAAACAGACTAATGAGTATACATTTAAGATGGACTACTATTGGATGATGGGTGACAACCGTCACAATTCAGCTGATAGTCGTTACTGGGGATTTGTTCCCGAAGACCATATCGTTGGTAAGCCTATATTCATATGGTGGTCTACTGATAAGGACCGTGGAGGTTTCTCTCACATAAGATGGCACCGACTGTTCAATATAGTCGACAATATAAAGTAAAATAATTTTTCATGAAGGGACTGTTAAAGTTCATAGCTGCACTGTGCATCACAATGCTGACGATGCTCGTGTTCCGCGCTCTGTTCTTTACTATCTATACAGTGCCCAATAACAGTATGGCGCCACTATTGAAAAATGGTGACCGTATACTTGTAAACAAATGCAGTTATGGACTCCGGACCGGCGAAGATATACGCTATGGCTATTCGCGCTGGATAAAGCAGAATTTATGCAAGGGAGACATAACTGCATTCAACTATCCTATAGATATTTCAGGTAGTATATCAGATAATCCCGTATATGTAGCACGCTGTAGTGCTCTGCCAGGCGATACAGTAATGGTTAGCCATGAATTTTCTCTGATTGTTCCAGGAAAGAATATTCCGGTATCTGTGACACCTAAAAATGCCGTTTTATTATGTAATATGCTACGTATGCATGAACATCGTAACAGTTATATATGCAATGACAAATTATATATAGATGGGAGAGAAATACATAGCATTACATTTGACAATGATTATTACTGGATGAGTGCTATAGGCTCTTATAATGTAAATGGGTCAGGATATTTTGGTTTGGTTCCTGAAGATCATATCGTAGGTCGTGTGGTGATGACTGTATATAGTACGGACCGCACAAAACCTTTCTATAATTGTCTCAGATGGGACAGATTTTTAAAACTTTTGTAATGGACAATACATTATTACTTTCTTCAACATATTTCGGTCCTATTCAATGGTATTGTAAGCTCAATGCTTATGATAAAATACTTTTGGAAACGTGCGACAATTATGCTAAACAGACTTATCGTAACCGATGCTATATAGCTTCTCCAAATGGCATACAGGCCCTTTCTATTCCCGTAGAACGTCCCGACGGTGTACAGCTTACAAAAACAAAGATGAAGGATATTCAGATAAGTGATCATGGCAACTGGCGTCATATTCATTGGAATGCATTAGTCAGCGCATACGGAGAATCTCCATTCTTCGAATATTATGCAGATGATTTACGTCCGTTTTTTGAAAAGGAATGGAAATATCTATTTGACTTCAATATGGATATATGCGAAAAGATGTGTGAACTGTTAGATATCCATCCTGTGATTAATACTACAGATGATTTTATTACCGACCTTAAAGATATTGATGATTTTCGTGATGCCATAAATCCAAAACATCCTGTAGATGACGATAAATTTATCCCCAGGGAGTACTATCAGGTATATCGCGAAAGATTTGGATTTCAAGCTAATTTGAGTATTCTTGACCTCTTGTGCAATATGGGACCAGAAGGTATATTTTGGTTAAAATAAAATGTTTCAGGCAGATAATAAAGTTTTATCATGTTTTTAAAGTTTATTTGTATTATAGTTTAACATCATAAAACGAGATTCATAAAAAAACAGAGGTACGAACATTATCAGTACCTCTGTTTTTATTTATAATATTGATATTTTATTGCTTAGGTTTAACTAAGTTCCAAATTTCTCTTATCCATAGAACAAATGAAGACCCTATAACTATTATCAACCAGTCTATATACTTCATATTACATACATTGAAGAAATTTTGCAGTCCTGGTATTTCGACAATGCATATCTGACTGATGAAAATAAGGAATGCGATTAAAACTAAAGCTCTACATCCCTTAAGTTTAAATGCACTTCCGCCAGACATATAGGCATGTGTATTGAAAAGATAGAAGAAGTGTGTCATAACGAAGATGGTAAAGAATAATGTGAGTTCGTAAGGACTTAGCGGATCCTTATCACCTAAGTTAAGATTAAGCAAGTCGGTAAGTGATTTGATATCAGCATGTTCGAATATATAGAGGAACACCATCAGCATAACAAAGAAAACACCGCCAACACCAAGGATATTTTGTCTCATAGACTTGTTGATAATAAAATCTTTACGATTTCTTGGCTTGTCCTTCATTACACGTTTTGAAGGAGGCAGCGAAACAAGAGCTACAGCTGCAAATGTATCCATGATAAGGTTTACCCATAAAATCTGAGTTACGGTAAGTGGTGACTGCACACCTGTGAAAGCACCTGCAAGCACAGTGAGACATGCTGTTACGTTAACAGTGAGCTGGAACAGAAGGAAACGCTTGATATTGAGAAATAGCGAACGTCCCCACATAACTGCATTTACTATACTGCGGAATGAATTGTCTACAATAGTGATGTCAGAAGCTTCTTTTGCAACAGAAGTTCCATCTCCCATAGACAGACCCACATGAGCAGTGTTAAGGGCAGGAGCATCATTTGTACCATCGCCTGTAACGGCTACTACCTGATTTTTACGCTGGAGCGATTCTACCAGTCGCTTCTTGTCCATGGGGCGTGCGCGTGACACAACCTTTATGTCCATTATGCGTTTGTCAAGTTCGTCTTCTGTAAGGGCTGCAACTTCAGGGCCTGTAATGATGTTTTTCTCATTGTCTGTATCTGTCCATAGACCAATCTGACGACCGATTTCCTTTGCGGTACCCGGAGTATCGCCGGTAATTATCATTACACGTATACCAGCATCCATACAGTCTGAAATCGCTGCTGGAACTTCTTTACGCACAGGGTCTGAAATAGCAACTATACCCATGAAATTAAGATCGCTAGCACATACGCGTCCGTCTTTTATTACTTCTCTGTTGTCTTCGATTATTGTGTATGCAAAAGCCAAAGTACGCATGGCCTGACTCTGATATTCGGCAAGACGTTTCTTGTATTCTTCTCTGTCTATATTGCCACATATATTGTCACACATGTTGATTACAATTTCAGGTGCACCTTTTACGTAAAGAATCTTTTTACCTTTCATTACACCTGATTTAACAACAACTGCCATGTACTTTATTTCTGTTGTGAACGGAAGTTCTTCAAGAATTTCAACATTATGTCGCATAGCATCGAAATCAATGCCGTTCTTATGCATCCATAACAGAAGTGCACCTTCTGTAGGATTGCCGAGAACTTCTGGTTTTTCTTTTGACAAATCGAGTGAAGCAGTAGAGTTTACTGCGATGTTTTCCTTGAGCATCAAGCCTTCTTCGGAATCTGTAGGTTTGCCATCAACAACACTGTTGAAGAATGTATCACCAACGGTCATTCTATTCTGTGTAAGAGTTCCTGTCTTGTCAGTACAGATTATAGTTGCGGCGCCCATAGTCTCGCAGGCATGCATCTTTCTTACAAGGTTGTTGGCCTTAAGCATACGTCGCATACTGTATGCAAGACTTAGCGTTACTGCCATGGGAAGACCTTCTGGAACAGACATCACAATGAGCGTTACGGCTATCATGAGTGTATTTAGCGTGTGCTGGAGTAGTAGTGCTATGTCTTCGTCGGGGCGTAGATAATCATGGAAACCAAGAATGCATAATATCAGTATTGCTGCATAAGCAAATGTTATACCCATGCATTTTTTCTTATTCCATCTGCTGAACTTCTTAACAGCAAGCCAGAAGAAAATTATTGTAGGTACAACAAGAATCCATACAAGTGGAGCCCAGTCGAAATAAACCATCATGCGTCCTACTATAATGGTGGCTGCAAGGATATAACTTGTCTTACTGATCATGCGGCTGAGACCCTCGAGCTGCTCGTTAAGTGGTGTCTTGATGCTGTTGTCAATCTGTGCGGCTTCGAAAACCTTACCGTTTTCTGTATTATCACCAACGGCAAAAACTTCAAACATACCATGACCTTCAAGTACTTTCGTTCCTCGCATAACATGGTTGGATGGGAATGTAGCATTACTGTCAAATTCTGCTTCATTTGTGGTTTTCGGACATGTAAGTTCGCCCGTAAGACTGGATTCGTCAACGCTGAGTGATGTAGCTTCCAAAAGTATTCCGTCAGCAGGAATTTCACATCCTGTGTTGAGGATAACGATATCACCGACAACTACATCTTTCTTTGTAATGGCCTGCTTCATGCCGTTACGGATAACCTGTACGGGTTCTTCGTCGTTAACTTTATTAAGAAGTGAGAATTCTTCGTTTGCCTTCTTTTCAAAATAAAAAGCAATACCCGTGGCAAGCAGTATGGCTATAAAGATACCTGCAGGCTCAAAAAATGTCTGGGCACTTGTACCAAGTGCAAAATATTCGTAGAAAGCTATTATTATAGATAGTAATCCGGCAATGATTAGAATCACAATCAGAGGATCTGTGAATTTTTCAAAAAACTGTTTGAGTAATGATTCTTTTTCCTTAGGCGTCAAAATGTTAGATCCGTGTTTTTCGCGACTTGACAATACTTCGGCGTCGGTAAGACCAACAATCTTTTTCTGTTCTTCCATTTTATGTATTTTCTTTGGATGTTAGTTTTCTAACAAATAGTGTTAGTGTGTAGAATATTTTGGAATTATTACATTAAGAAATCAATATTTTTTCAAGCAAAAAACGGTAGGAGTTATTGCTCCTGCCGTTTTTTTTAATTTTATCTTGCTGCGTAGAAGAAATCTGTTGCAACAGCGTTCTGAACAGTTTCAAGACCTTCTGCATTCTGTGAAACTGTTATTACATTACCTGTTTCGAGAATAGCATCAACTGTTCCGTCATCGTTGATCTTAACAAGTTTCTTTTCTTCGTTTTCAGCCTTAACAGACCAAGAATTGTCTTTCTCGTCATAAACGAAGAATACTTCGTTACCGTCTGGTTTTGCAATCTTGTATCCATCTTCGAGTGTTGTAACGGCGTAAATAACACCATCACTACCCATGACATTTTCAGTCTTTCCGACATTTGATGCCATTGGATTGCTGCCAGACCAAAACTCTACAGTGTTGAGTACAAATAAGTCTACAACACCTACTACAGCATAGGCTGGTGAGATTAATATAAATAAAAGCTCGTTCAAGAATTTACTTCCTGAAACATTCTGGTTCCAGCCAAGAAGCTTGTTAAACAAGCCGAATGAACCGATACATGAATTAAAAAGTATTGTTGCTGAAAGGAACAATACAATTGTTTTTAATGATTTCTTAAACATAATGTTATATTTTTGTCTTGACAAAGATAGATATTAAAATCGAATAATGAAAATATTGGTAAATAAATTACTGTTTACATAGTAAATTGCATAATTAACCGTATTATAAGAGTTAAATATACTATTTAAATTCAGACTTTACATTTCAAATTCTTTAGTAAAGAAAGGGTAGTAGAATAGAAATATGTTATATCCTCATATATTCCTTAAATTCTTGACTGTAAATAATATTGGTAGCTCTTGTATGTTATTTTTAGTAAGTTTATAATATTTGTATTGACGCACTATTACAGATCTGTATAATGGTAAGAACCGAAATTAATGAAAAAAATTGTTTAATAATTACGTTGTAATATTGGAAGGTATATAGAAAGAAGCATGTATTTATACATATGCCTTGTTTATATTTAAAATTAATGTATCACTGAACAAGATGTATTTTTTAGCTGATTTTTATTATATGATAATAGTTTTTGTTTTCAATGTGGATTTTATTAGTTGCTGTTATAATAGATTTATGATTGTGTGAGTACATATCCTTTCTTATTTTTCTAAGTCCTTACTTGTGTCATATTTCAAATTTTCTTATATTTGCGGTGTGAAAGTGTATGATTAATATAAAAAATTAACAATATGAATAAGCTATTTTTTGCTTTGCTTGGAATGAGCATGGTATTTGTATCATGTAAAAGCAGCGATGGAGGTGTAAAAGAAAATAATGGTATGGTACAAGTTCAGAATAAGCCGTTAGGAATGTGGAAATCCATGGAATGGAAATCGAGTGATAATCTAAAGAAAGAAGGTATTTACTATATAGCCGAGGTTCCTGCTGATAAAAAGACCATAAGTGTTTCTTGCACTAACTATAACCGTTTCTGGATTTCATCTGTAAATGGAAATGGAGTTACTGACAAGAATGTTTTTAATGGTGATTATTATACAGTTAAGTGTGAAGGTAATGTACTTACTGTTAGTTTTGATGCAAATAATTCTGAAGAACGAACATTTAATATAACAATTCAATCAGGTGACGTATTCAGCAGATTGAAGTTCGTACAGAAGGGTAAGTGATGATTATTTCTAAATGAATTTATATAGCCTCCAGGACATGTCTTATGTTTTGGAGGCTTTTGTATATAAAAAGTAACGCCATCAGATTAAATTTTATCTGATGGCATTAACGATATACTTATTGTTTTTGTATTATGAGTTCTTTGTTTTGGAACGTCTCATGCACATTATACCTATTATAATGAATGGTATACTTAGAAGCTGTCCCATGTTGAACACCATTCCAGCTTCGAAACTTTCCTGTATTTCCTTTGTGTATTCTATAAAGAAACGGAATGTAAAGATAAGTGTAAGGCAGAGTCCGAAGAAAAATCCACTTCCAACCTTATTAGGATTTTTCTTATAGATGTACCATCCGATGAAGAAAAATACGGCGTAGGCTATTGCTTCGTATAACTGTCCTGGATGACGTGGCATCATGTCGACACGTGTGAATATGAATGCCCATGGAACATCTGTAACACGACCGATAATTTCAGAATTCATAAGATTACCCAGACGTATGAAACATGCAGTAACTGGTGTTGCAATGGCTATGTTATCCAATGTGCGCCATATAGAAATTTTAGTACTGCGAGTGTACAGTATCAGGGCGATTATAAGTCCTATTGTTCCGCCATGGCTTGCAAGTCCTTCGTAACCAGTAAGTTTCCATCCTCCATCTGCCATAAAGTGTATTGGCAGTAACATCTCAATGAAGTGCTTTCCGCTTGACAGAAAGTAGTCGGGCTGATAGAACAGACAATGACCGAGACGTGCTCCAATCAGAATACCTATGAAACAGTAAATAAATAGAGGATCGAAATATTTATCTTCTATTTTTTCCTGTCTGTATAGATGTTGTACTATCAGATAGGCTAATAACAGACCTATCATCCAGCACATAGAATACCACCGTATGGCAAGTCCTCCGATGTGGAATATTTCCAGATCAGGATTCCATACTATATAGTTTAAAAGGCTCTGCATAATGATTATATGTTGAAACGGAAGTGCATGATGTCACCGTCCTGTACTACATATTCCTTACCTTCTATGCCCATCTTGCCGGCTTCGCGCACAGCAGCTTCGCTGCCATATTTAATATAGTCTTCGTATTTTATTACTTCTGCACGAATGAAACCCTTCTCAAAATCAGTGTGGATAACACCTGCACACTGAGGAGCTTTCCATCCCTTATGGTACGTCCATGCTTTTACTTCCATTTCACCAGCGGTGATGAAAGTTTCAAGATTTAGAAGATGGTATGCCTTTGTAATCAGACGGTTAACGCCACTCTCTTTCAGACCTAAATCTTCAAGGAACATCATCTTTTCTTCATATGTTTCGAGTGTCGCGATATCTTCTTCAGTTTTAGCTGCTATAATCATTGCTTCTGCATTTTCTTGCTTTGCAATTTCTTCTATCTTTTTAGAATAATCGTTGCCTTCTACAGCACTGTCTTCGTCTACATTACATACATAAAGAACAGGTTTTGCTGTAAGTAGGAATAGGTTACGTGCAGCTTCCTCTTCTTCTTCGTTATCGAATTGCACTGTACGTGCATTGAGACCTTTTTCAAGAGCAGCCTTGTATTTCTCCATGACAATGGCATTAACTTTAGCTTCTTTGTTTCCTGCATTTGCAGCTTTCTTTTCCTTGTCGAGTTTATTCTCTATAGTCTCAAGATCTTTAAGTTGAAGTTCTGTATCAATAATTTCTTTGTCTCTGACAGGGTTGATTGTGCCGTCGACATGTGTTACGTTGTCATCGTCAAAGCAGCGTAGCACGTGAATGATAGCATCAGTTTCACGAATGTTACCAAGGAATTTGTTTCCAAGTCCTTCGCCCTTGCTTGCACCTTTCACAAGTCCTGCGATATCAACTATCTCGCAAGTTGCTGGAACTATACGGCCCGGATGTACTATTTCTGCAAGTTTATTGAGGCGTTCGTCGGGAACGGTTATTACGCCTACATTTGGTTCGATTGTGCAAAATGGAAAGTTGGCTGCCTGTGCCTTAGCACTAGACAGACAGTTGAAAAGAGTGGATTTGCCCACATTGGGAAGACCCACAATACCACATTTTAATGACATGTCTTATTTAATATATATTGTTTCTGATGTGCAAAGTTACATAATTTATGTGATAGTAGAGGAGTTATGTATCAAAAATACAGAAAATGTATTACTTATAACCCTTGTAATTAAACGTAATATATACAGAAATCTCCGTAAATCAATAATGGTTTACGGAGATTAATATTATTTATATGTTGGTTCATCAGTGTGCTTCAAGCCAGTTTTCGCCCCATCCTGCATCTGCTATTAAAGGAACATGAAGAGGATAGGCATTCTGCATTTCTTCAATGACGATTTTTTCGACCTTTTCTTTCTCTTCGGGTTCTACGCTAAAGTTAAGTTCGTCGTGTACCTGCAGAATCATTTTGCTTTTAAGATTCTCTTTTTTAAAACGGTTGTAAATTCTAACCATTGCAACCTTTATTATGTCTGCTGCTGTACCCTGGATAGGTGCATTTACAGCATTTCTTTCTGCAAATCCGCGAACAGTTGCATTTCGTGAGTTTATGTCTGGAAGATAACGACGACGATGGAAGAGAGTTTCTGCAAATTCGTGTGTTCTGGCCTTTTCGATGGACTTATCCATGTATTCTTTTACCTTTGGATATGTTTTGAAATATCCATCAATCAATTCTTTTGCTTCGCTACGGCTGATGTCGAGTCTGTCGGCAAGTCCCCATATAGTAATACCATATATAATTCCAAAGTTTGCGCGTTTCGCTTTTGTTCGTTCATCACGTGATACTTCATCTAATGTCTTTTTGTATATTTTTGCTGCTGTAGATGCATGAATGTCATATCCTTCACGGAAAGCCTCTATCATGTTTTCATCTTCGCTTAGATGTGCCATTACGCGAAGTTCAATCTGTGAATAGTCGGCAGAGAAAAACAAACAACCTTTTTCTGGAACGAATGCTTTTCTTATTTCTTTACCATCTTCACCTCTGATCGGAATATTCTGAAGGTTGGGATCACTGGATGAAAGTCGTCCAGTTGCAGTAACTGTCTGATTGAAAGTTGTATGAATATGCCCCGTGCGTTTGTTGATGAGTTTTGGTAAGGCTTCTATGTATGTTCCGAGGAGTTTTTTAAGTCCACGATGTTCTAATATTAATTCGACAATCTTGTGTTTTGCTCTGAGTGTCTGAAGAACTTCTTCGCTTGTAACATATTGTCCGGTTTTTGTTTTCTTAGGTTTATCTACAATTTTTAGTTTGTCGAATAAAATTTCACCAACTTGTTTGGGTGATGTTATGGTAAATTCTTCGCCTGCAAGTTCGTAAATCTCTCTTTCAATATCAGCGAGACGTTTGTTCATGTCTTCAGATGTTTCTGATAAGGCTTTTACATCAAGAGTAACACCATTCATTTCCATTTCGGCAAGAACATTAACTAATGGCATTTCTACATCATAGAAAAGTGAACGTGCTTCTGATTCGTTGATTTTAGGCTCAAATATATTTTTGAGTCTTAGTGTTATATCGGCGTCTTCTGCAGCATATTCAAATATGTCTTTCTGTTCAAGATCGCCCATGTTCTTTTGATTTTTTCCTTTTGGACCTATGAGATTTTCAATTGGTATAGTTTCGTAGTTGAGATACACGTCTGCCATGTAGTCCATATTATGACGTAGTTCAGGTTGAAGAATATAATGTGCGATCATTGTATCGAACATTTTTCCCTTTAATGTGATTCCGTAATTTTTTAGTACTTCTAAATCGTATTTTATGTTTTGACCTATTTTTAGAATTTTTTCATTTTCATATGCAGGTTTGAAGATGTTGACAATTTTTATTGCTTCTTCTCTATTTTTAGGTACAGGTACATAAAAAGCTTCTTTTTCTTTAACTGCAAAGCTTAATCCGACCAATTCTGCTTCTATTGCATTGATTGACGTTGTTTCTGTATCCATACAGAATTGACTGTTTGTTAATAATAAATCACAAAGTTTATGCATAAACTCTTCATTATCAACAAAACTATAGCTATGTTTGTCAGTATTTATGCTTGTTTTATTTGAATATTTGTCTTCAGCCTGTACATCGGTCTGAAATTCATCAAATAAATTAAGAGGTTCTTCGGGCTTTTTTTTCTCTTTTACTATTGGAGTCCCGAACATTCGTTCTGCAAGTGACTTAAATTCTAATTCTTCAAAAATTCTTCTTAGTTCAGTTTCATTAGGTTCTTCTATTTTCAAAGTATCGATGTTGATGTCAATAGGAACATCTGTTTTAATAGTAGCTAAGAATTTTGAGAATTTTATTTTTTCAGCATTCTCTTCGACTTTCTTTTTTAAAGCTCCTTTTAATTCGTTTGTATGTTCAAGTAAGTTTTCAATGCTACCGAATTGTTTCAGAAGATTAACTGCAGTTTTAGGACCAACTCCAGGGCATCCTGGAATGTTATCTGCTGTATCACCCATCAGTCCTAGAAGATCTATTATCTGTGATGTGTTTTCAATCTCATATTTTTTTATAACCTCTATGGCTCCCATTACTTCATATCCTCCTGTGTGACGAGGGCGATACATGAAGACATTTTCAGTTGTAAGCTGTCCATAATCCTTATCAGGTGTTAACATATAAGTTTTTATCCCCTTTGTGCCTGCCATAGAAGCTACAGTTCCGATCACATCGTCTGCTTCGTATCCTTCTACTTCAAGAATAGGGATACGATATGCTTTCAGTATTTCTTTGATAATTGGTACTGATAATTTAATATCTTCAGGGCATGCTTCGCGGTTTGCTTTGTATTCCTTATATGCTTCGTGTCTGAATGTTGGTCCTGCAGGGTCAAATGCAACGCCTATATGTGTAGGTTTTTCTTTTGTAAGAACTTCGTTAAGTGTATTTACAAAGCCCATGATTGCTGATGTGTTCAACCCTCTTGAATTGATACGGGGTGTTCTAATAAATGCATAATAAGAACGATATATTAGTGCGTATGCGTCTAAAAGAAATAATTTATCCATTTTATGTGATTTAGATTGTAAAATTACTAATTTTTTATCATAACTCCGATTAATTCATTATTTTTGCATGAAATTTATCGAATATGGATTTTTTGCCACTTATAAAATACCCAATTGAAGAAGATTTAAACAGATTCGTAAATCTGTTTAACGAATCTCTTACTCATACAGACGGTTTGCTTTCTCAAGCTTTAGCTCATATTCGTTCTAGGGCTGGAAAAAGAATGCGTCCGATGCTTATTTTGCTAATGGCTAAGAACTATGGTTGTGTTACTGATGCAACACAATATGCAGCTGTAGGTCTTGAACTTCTGCATACGGCTAGTCTTGTTCACGATGATGTTGTTGATGAAAGTAATGAGCGTCGCGGACAGACTTCTGTAAATGCTATTTATGATAACAAGGTGGCGGTTTTAGTTGGTGATTATATTCTTTCTACAGCTTTATTATATGTATCTCATACACATAGTGAAGTTATTGTAAGGTATTTATCGCAGCTTGGTAGAACTTTATCTAATGGTGAAATTCTGCAACTCTCTAATATTTCCAACAATAATATCTCTGAGGAAGTATATTATAGTGTAATAAAACAGAAAACGGCTGCTCTTTTCGAGGCTTGTGCTGCGATAGGGGCTTTATCAAGTGGTTGCTCAGAAGAGCATGTTAAAATCGCCTCTGAATTTGGTCGTAATCTTGGCATTGTCTTTCAGATTCGTGATGATATATTTGATTATTATGATACCAACGATATAGGCAAACCAACAGGTAACGATATGGCCGAAGGTAAGCTTACTCTCCCTGTAATTTATGCTTTAAATACGACAAAAAATAAAAATATGTTAGATTTAGCATACAAGGTAAAGAAAGGTAATATAGAGCCATCTGAAATAGCAACTTTAGTACAGTTTACAAAGGACAACGGTGGTATTGAATATGCTGAAAAATGCATGGATGATTTTAGAATGAAAGCCATGGACTTTATAAATATTGAAGCAACGGATGTCAATATTAAAAAGGCACTTACAGCATATGTTGATTTTGTTATCCAGAGAAAGCAATAAAAGGGTAGAGTAGTCTCTTTTATATATTGTAATACGTATGTTTGAACATACGTATTTTTTATATCTATTGTTTTAAACAGAAAAGAGATTTGACAACATTGGTCAAACCTCTTTATTATTCATTATTAGAAGAATTTTATTTCTTCTCCTTTTATTTCGCTTAACAACATGTTTGCCAAGCGACTTGTTCCTAGGCGGAAGTACTTGTTTGTGAGCCATTTTTCTCCCAAAACTTCTTTTACTATCGTGTAATAAATAAGCGCGTCCATAACGCTGTTAATTCCTCCTGCAGGTTTGAAGCCTATCATTATACCTGTTTGCTCATAGTATTCTTTTATAGCTTGGCACATAACATATGCTGCTTCTGGAGTTGCTGCTGGTGATAGCTTTCCTGTTGAAGTCTTTATGTAGTCAGCGCCAGCATACATCGCTATAATTGACGCTTTCTTAATGTTAGAAGCAGTTTTAAGAAGTCCTGTTTCAAGAATAACTTTCATGTCATGACCTCCGCAAGTTTCTTTAAGTTCGTTTATATCGTCTGCTGTTCCTTCGTAGTCGCCGCTTAGGAATTTGCCTACAGGCATAACGATATCTATTTCTGTCGCGCCATCTTTAATAGCAAGTGCCGTCTCTGCTACTTTTACTTCTATGAGTGCCTGAGAAGATGGAAAACTTCCTGAGACACAAGCTATTTCAACGCCTTCGACTTCTAGACTTTGACTTACAACTTTTGCAAAACATGGATATACACAAATTGTAGCAACGTGTGGAATATCGGGATATTCTTCATCGAATTTGTTAACTTTTTCGGTGAATGCAAGAATACTATCTTCTGAATCCTGTGTATGAAGTGATGTTAGTTCTACACTTCCCATAAGGAATTTCTTAGTAAGGATATTATCGTTTTCGCGTACTTTTTCTTCTATTATTTTTTTTACTGCTGATGCAACTTCTTCATCAGAAATATTAGTGTTGTACTTGCTGAGAGCTTCTTCGTATTTGCTCATTTTTACTTCTTCCATATTCTTACAATTTATATGTTTTATTAATTACTTTTTCTGAGTTTGTCGTTATTAATATGTCTGTTTTTGTCCCTTTTGGTCTTTTTATCGATATTCTTCTTTATCTCTTCTGTTAGATCAATTCCTGTTTGGTTTGCTATGCATGTTAGGACCCATAAAACATCTGCTATCTCATCGCCTAAGTTTGATTTTTCTCCTTCCTTAAAACTTTGTTCTCCGTATTTTCTAGCAATTATACGTGCCATTTCACCTACTTCTTCGGTGAGACATGCCATATTGGTAAGTTCATTAAAATAACGTACTCCGTATTCTTTAATCCAGTTGTCTACTTCCTTTTGTAGATCTTTTAAGGTTATGTCTTCTGCCATTATTCTTTATTTTTAGTATCTATGCAGATTGTAACAGGACCATCATTTGTTAACGATACTTTCATATCTGCACCAAAAATACCTGTTCCAATTTCCTTTCCTAATGCTCCTGACATCTTTTTGCAAAACTCTTCATAAAGAGGAATTGATATCTCGTGTTTTGCAGCCTTTATATATGATGGTCTGTTCCCTTTTTTACATGATGCCATTAACGTGAATTGACTTACAACGATTATGTCTCCATTAATATCATCAATTGACTTGTTCATTACACCATTTTCGTCATCGAATATACGTAGATTTATTACCTTTTTGACCAACCAATCTATATCTTCGGAAGAATCGTTTTCTGCTACTCCTATCAGTATAAGTAGTCCTTGTTCTATTTGAGACTTTATTTTACCATCAATCTTTACTGAGGCTTCTGATACTCTTTGTATTACTAATCGCATACCTTTAATTTATGTATATATGCAAAGATAGTTCATTTTACTGTTTATGCAAAATAAAACTTCTTTTTATTGGTTACTTTTGAAGTGTTCCAAAAGTATTTTACTCTTGTTTTCTCCTATTATTTTGCTAAGCGTTTCAAAGTCTGCATTCTTTATGTTTTTTATTGTTTTAAATTCTTTTATTAGAAGTTCCTTGGTTTTTGGTCCAATTCCTTTGATATCATCTAATTCTGAATGCAATGCTTTTTTACTTCTTTTGTCTCGATGGACAGTTTTTGCAAATCGGTCTACTTCAACTTGAATTTGAGTAAATATCTTAAATATATCGCTTTTACTATCTATTCCCACGATTACAGGTGGATTCCCTACCAGAATTTCGTTTGTTCTATGTCTGTTATCTTTAGCAAGTCCTATAATTGGTATATCTAGGTGTAATTGCTTTTCTACAATCTCTCTTACAACTTTCATCTGACCTTTACCACCATCAGTTATAATTAAATCTGGCAAAGACTCTTCTTCATCAATCATTCTACTATAACGTCTGTATACAACTTCTTTCATAGATGCATAATCGTCAGGTCCTTCTACTGTTTTAATATTGTATTTTCTATAGTCATTTTTACTTGGTTTCAGTTTCTTATATACGATGCATACCCCCACTGCATTTGTACCAGATAGATTTGAGTTATCAAAACATTCAATGTGTATTGGTAATTTGGGTAGTTTTAGCTTTTCTTTGATCTCCTTTAGTAGTCTTGTTGTTCTTTGTTCAGGATTTAGCTTTTCAGCTCGTTTAAGTCTGTCAAATTTATATTGTTGAACATTCATTTTTGATAATTCTAACAGCCTCCTTTTGTCTCCTTTTTGAGGGATTGTGAATGTTACATCTTTTAGTACAAGCCCAATGTTAAATGGAATTATAACCTCTTTAGCTTTACTTCCAAACCTTTCACGCATCTCAATAATGCCTATTTCCAAAATATCTTCTTCTGTTTCGTTTTCTGCATTTCTATATTCAAAAGTAAAAGCTATATTCACACTTCCTTTTTTTACATGTATGTAATTTAAATATGCTATATTATCGTCTTTTTCTATGGCAAATACATCTATATTATCAATAGTGTGACTAACGACCTCGCTTTTACTGCAATATCCTTGAATTAGAATAAGTTTTTCTTTTATTTCTTCAGCTTTTTCGTATTCTAAATTCTCTGCATGCAAAAGCATTATCTTTTTTAGTTTCTTTTCTATATCTCTAGTATTTCCCTTTAATATTTCTATTGCGTCTTTTATGTTTTCCCTATATTTTTCAATGCTTTGCCGCATTTCGCATGGAGCATCGCATAGATGCATATCATATTTGAAACATCTTTTATATCTTTTATCTAGTATTCCGTCCAAACTCATTTTTGTGTTACACCCTCTTGGACGATAAATTTTCTTTATAACATCTAATAATGCATTCATTGTCGGAATGTGACTATATGGTCCGAAATACATTCCAGCCCTTTTATCAATATGTCTTGTTGAAATAATTCTCGGCAATGGTTCATTTGTTACACAGATA
This sequence comes from Prevotella sp., assembly GCA_020026195.1. Lineage (GTDB taxonomy): Bacteria > Bacteroidota > Bacteroidia > Bacteroidales > Bacteroidaceae > Prevotella. Next base: position 5,160 of record JAHHQW010000004.1, on the reverse strand, counting down.
GATGGGTATGTCTTTCCGTCTTTTAATAAAATATTGTACTTAGGTGTAAATTGCTTTATTAAACTATTCTCTAATAAGAGAGCGTCTTCTTCGGTTCCGACAACGGTATAAGTAATGTCGTATATCTTACTTACTAAAATTTTTGTTTTATATCTGTCTACCTCTTTTAAAAAGTAGCTAGATACCCTGTTCTTAAGATTCTTGGCCTTACCAACGTATATTATATTTCTTTCTTTGTCATAAAACTGATAACTTCCCGGTAACTTAGGTAATGCGCTTACTTTTTCTTTTAAACGCTGCAGCCTTTCTTCATTTTCTTGTTTAGTCATATTGCATAACTACTTAATATAAAACACATTTAGTTGTTCCTGTTTCACGTGAAACAAAGCTTTGCTTTAATACAACATTGTGAAATATAGGTATCAGATTTACGAAGTTATGTGTTTCCTTTATTGTATAAATACAGAAAAGGCATAGATACAACTCTATGCCTTCTTTATTATATTTGAATTAGAGATGTTATGTCCGCGTCTTTGTCGAAACATTCACGTCCGTTAAGGTTCTCATGAACAAGTTCAATTAAGAAATTTACGTAAATCTTTTTTGGGTTGAACTTCTTTACTAGATCATATGCTGCTTTCATTGTTCCGCCTGTTGCAAGGAGGTCATCGTGAAGAAGGACAATGTCATTTTCGTTAATTGCGTCTTCGTGAATCTCTATAGTGTCTGTTCCGTATTCTTTTGTATAGCTTTCTTGTACAGTTTTTGCAGGAAGCTTTCCTGGTTTTCTGCAAAGTACTACACCCGCATTTAAACGTAATGCCAATGCCGATGACATGACAAATCCTCTACTTTCAATACCAACAATCTTTGTAATCCCTTTGTCTTTGTACATATCATAGAGTTCTTTCTCCATTATCTGAAGACATTCAGGATTTTTAAATAGAGTGGTTACGTCACGAAAGTTAATACCTTTTTGTGGAAAATCAGGAATGCATCTTAGGTTTTCCAGTAAAATTTTGTTGTTCATGTTTATATGTGTTTTATTGTTATTATTAATTTCTGATTACGATTTTATCTTCCCATTAAAATAAGCATTGCATTAATATCGCTAGGTGAAACTCCAGGGATTCTACCCGCCTGAGCTAATGTTTCTGGTTGGATTTTTTTGAGCTTTTGTCTCGCCTCTGTTGATAGCTGCTGAATTTTATCGTAGTCAAATATTCCTTTTATCTTTATATCTTCTAATCGGTGCATTTTCTCAGCAACCATTTTTTCTCTATCTATATAGCCTTTATACTTAATCTTTATTTCTGCAGATTCTGCAATTTCTTCTTTTCTATTAGGACTTTTTTCAATGCTCTCTTTTAATTCATGAGAAATCTCTGATAAGTTTTGTAGATTTAACTGTGGTCTTGCTATCAAGTCTGTTAATTTGCAACCTTCTTTTAAAGGTGATGTTCCTATATTTATCAAATAATCGTTTACCTCCTTTGGTCGAACATGAACGCTTTTACAACAATTTATTATGCGCTCAATATTTTCTTCTTTTTCTTTCCAATATCTGTATCTTTCGCTTGAAACGGTACCTAGTTTGTAGCCTAAAGGAGTAAGTCTGCTGTCTGCATCATCTTGTCTAAGAAGAATTCTGTATTCAGCTCTTGATGTAAACATTCTATAAGGTTCGTCAACACCTTTTGTTACCAGATCATCTATTAGGACTCCTATATATGCTTCATCTCGCTGTAGCACAAATTCTTTTGTTGTGTTTCCACTTTTAAGCGCTGCGTTAATACCTGCAATCAAACCTTGTCCTGCAGCTTCCTCGTATCCAGTTGTTCCATTTACTTGTCCTGCAAAGAATAATCCTTTAATGATTTTAGATTCAAGTGTGTGCTTGAGTTGTGTAGGATCAAAGAAATCGTATTCAATTGCATATCCTGGACGATAAACTTTTGCGTCCCTAAGTGCTGGAATTTTTCTGAGTGCATTTATTTGAATGTCCATAGGGAGACTTGAAGAAAATCCATTTAGATACATTTCATTTGTGGTTTCTCCCTCTGGTTCAAGAAACAGAAGATGTTGATTCTTATCAGGAAAGGTCATTAACTTTGTTTCTATCGATGGACAGTATCTAGGTCCAATACTTTGTATTTGTCCATTGTATAAGGGGGAATCTGGTAATCCAGCTTTTAATGTATTATGAACATCTTCATTTGTATAACAAGTCCAACAAGGTAGTTGTTTAAGACATCTTTCCGTATTCATAAAACTAAATTTATGATAGTCGTTTTCTCCTTGTTGCTGCTCCATATCTTCAAAATGAATAGATCTCCTATCAATTCTTACAGGAGTTCCTGTCTTCATTCTGTCATGTCTTATTCCGTGGATAGCTATACTCTCTGTAAAATTGTGAACTGCAGGTTCTGCAATTCTGCCTCCTTCGATTTTTTTCCGGCCTATATGCATGAGGCCGTTTAAAAAAGTTCCAGCTGTCACAACAATACATTTAGCTCTTAATTCTGCACCCCATATTGTTCTAATACCAACAGCTTCGTTGTTTTCTACTATAAGTTCTTCAGCTTGATCTTGCCAAATATCTAAATTATCTGTGTTGTCGAGAACTTCACGCCAGTTCCATATAAACTTTCCTCGATCACATTGTGCCCTAGGACTCCATACAGCAGGACCTTTACTTCTATTAAGTATCCTGAATTGGATTGCTGATTTGTCCGTAACTTTTCCCATCTCGCCTCCTAAGGCATCAATCTCTCTTACAATTTGTCCTTTTGCAATTCCTCCTACTGCAGGGTTGCAACTCATTTGTGCAATTTTATTCATGTCCATTGTGATAAGACATGTTTTTGCATTCATTTTTGCGGCTGCTGTTGCAGCTTCACAGCCTGCGTGCCCGCCTCCAATAACAAGGACATCATATTTCAACAACATATATGAACAATATAAATATTTCGTTTTGTGCAAATCTACGGCAAAAGTAAGCATTTAAATTGAATTTTTAAATAAATACTTTGATTTATCATTATTTTATAGTATTTTTGCACACCAGTAACGTTATACATACCTAGAATAAGGTATCGTTTTAACATTTGATTTAATTAAACGAAAATTCTGATTAGAAATATTTCTAGTATTAACAATAAATAATTAAAATTCAATCATTTATGTGGTTATTTAATTCATCTATCGGAAGGAAAGTAGTAATGGCAGTAACTGGCGTTGCTCTTGTCCTGTTCTTGACATTTCATATGTCAATGAACCTTGTAGCAATCTTCTCGGGTGAGGCTTATAACATGGTATGTGAATTTTTGGGTGCAAACTGGTATGCTCTTGTAGCAACACTTGGTTTAGCATTCCTTGCAGTAGTTCACATTGTCTATGCTTTTTGGCTTACTATTCAGAACCGTCAGGCTCGCGGTAATGAGCGTTATGCAGTTACTGCAAAACCTAAAGGCGTAGAATGGGCTTCTCAGAATATGCTCGTTCTTGGTATTATTGTTCTTGTAGGTCTTTTTGTTCACCTCGCAAACTTCTGGTACAATATGCAGTGGCAGGAGCTTATCGGTGGTAACATTGACAGAGCTGCTGATGGTGCTTATTGGATTCAGGAGACATTCAAACAGCCTCTCTATGTAGTAATCTATGTTGTATGGCTTGTAGCCCTTTGGTTCCACCTTTCACATGGTTTCTGGAGTGCAATGCAGACATTTGGTTGGAACGGAAAAATTTGGTTCTCTCGTTGGAAGATTATCGGTAATGTGTATGTTACATTATTGGTATTTGGCTTTATTGCTGTGTTAGTAGCTTACGCAACAGGTTTGTGTTAGTAAAAGGTTTTAAATATTCATTAGAAAATAAGTACACATCATGGATATAAAATTAGATTCAAGAATTCCTGAAGGCCCTCTGGCTGATAAATGGACTAATTATAAAGCACATCAGAAATTAGTTAACCCTTCAAATAAGCGTAAACTTGACATTATCATTGTTGGTACTGGTCTTGCTGGTGCTTCAGCTGCAGCAAGTCTCGGTGAGATGGGTTTTAACGTTAAGAATTTCTGTATTTCAGATTCACCTCGTCGCGCACATTCAATTGCTGCTCAGGGTGGTATAAATGCTTCAAAGAATTATCAGAATGACGGTGACTGTACATATCGTCTTTTCTATGATACTATTAAAGGTGGTGACTATCGTTCACGTGAAGCAAACGTTTATCGTTTGGCTGAAGTTTCTGTTGACATCATTGATACATGTGTTGCACAGGGTGTTCCTTTTGCTCGTGAATATGGTGGTATGCTTGCAAACCGTTCATTCGGTGGTGTTCAGGTAAGTCGTACTTTCTATGCAAAGGGTCAGACAGGTCAGCAGCTCCTTCTCGGTGCCTACTCAGCACTTAGCCGTCAGGTAAATGCTGGTACAGTTAAACTGTATACACGTTATGAAATGATGGATCTTGTAGTAATCGAAGGACGTGCTCGTGGTATTATTGCAAGAAACCTTGTTACTGGTAAGCTTGAGCGTTTCTCTGCACATTCTGTAGTTATTGCTACAGGTGGTTACGGTAATACTTACTTCCTTTCTACAAACGCTATGGCATGTAACGTTTCTGCTGCTATGGCATGTTATAGAAAGGGTGCTTTTTTTGCTAACCCTGCATTCGTTCAGATTCATCCTACTTGTATCCCTGTACATGGTGATAAGCAGTCGAAACTGACTCTTATGTCAGAATCTTTGCGTAATGATGGTCGTATTTGGGTTCCTAAAAAGCTTGAAGATGCTAAAAAACTTCAGGCAGGACAGATTCAAGGTAAGGATATTCCAGAGGAAGATCGTGACTACTATTTGGAGCGTCGTTATCCTGCATTTGGTAACCTTGTACCTCGTGACGTTGCATCTCGTGCGGCTAAAGAGCGTTGCGATAAAGGTTTCGGTGTAAACAATACAGGTCTTGCAGTGTTCCTCGATTTCAAAGAGGCTATTGGTCGTCTCGGACGTGATGTTGTAGCTCAGCGCTATGGTAACTTGTTCGATATGTATGAAGAAATTACAGACGTTAATCCTTACGAAAACCCGATGATGATATATCCCGCTATTCACTATACAATGGGTGGTATTTGGGTTGACTACGAATTGCAGACTTCA
>JAHHQW010000039.1 GCA_020026195.1 Prevotella sp. | reverse complement strand
TGCACAACTTTTTACACATAAATATTTATCAAATTAATTCCGCCAACGGGTATTCTTGATATAATAATAGTTCACACAATAACATGAATTAAGTCATCAGTCTACCATAACGAAACCTGCCCAGTAAAAAGGCTCCGGATATTTATCCCTTATTTTTTTCTTAGCTTTCACAAATGCCTTCATCTTACTATTGTGTTTCTTGCTACCTTTAAAAAGATTCTTGTAAAACTCAATCATAAATTCAGTCGTAACAGCATCACTGACATTCCACAAAGTAAGCACCATAGTATGAATACCTGCCTTCTTAAATGCCCTCTGTAGTCCGAAGATTCCTTCACGGGTTATCTTACCAATACCCGTCTGACATGAAGAAAGTACTGCAAGCTGTACGTTAGAAAGATTAAGACATGAAATGTTTGAAGCCGTAAGGATTCCGCCAAGCACACCTTCTGGAAGTTCCTTGCCTAACCATGCCGCATTACCTCCAGAAAATACCAGTCCGGAAAGAAGCATGGCATCTGTGCTTCCATTCAAATATTTATTACCGGCTGTTTCGTCAGGATTGAAATAGAATCCATGCGTTGCTATATGTAATATCTGCGGCGAGTTGTTATGCATTGAAAGGAACGACTCTTCCGTTCCGGCATTATCTCTATAAAACTTAACATTATAATCGTTAGAACTGAGAATTTTACCTACAGCATCTATTTCATAAAGAGTTTCCTTAAGATATTCAAATTTAGCAGTACCGTTTACAGTTCCGCGCAAAGTAATCAGTTCCTTGTTTTCAAACTTCTTACTTTCGTTCACCATGTCTTCTGCATCAATATCATAATTAAGACCTCCGTACAATACGGCATTCTTCTCTCCATACAGTCCGCGTCTGCTTTCTTCTATCTCACGTGCAGAAGAGAGTCTGATAAAATCATAATGCTCGCCTAACAGAGAGCCATCTTGAAGAGGTAAGGATTCAAGAGCTATATTGTACACAAGACCTGAAGGGACATAATAAACAGTCTTTCCTTCTTGGGCATACTGCTCCAGTTTGTTCCATAAAATCTTCAGTATAGATTCAGACTTACCTAGATTGTAAACGGCATCAATATTATCACTGCCTACAATACTGTCTACATCTTCCTTGAAAAATAAATCGACAATGACGGGCACAGGATTTTCTTTCTTAACGACATAGGCAACATATTTTCTTTTGCCTTCGTTCGTTGTATAATCAAAGAAATCGAACAGCACATCATTCTTATTGAGCTGCGCACAAACATCCTCATACTTAAAATCAAGAAATGCAGTGTAATCCTTATATGCCTGTGACTTTAATGTCAGTTTGTTATCCAGTTCGCGCAAAGTCTTTATTTTGGAATCAATCTCATATTTGTTTTTGTCGTAATCCTTATAAAGCGACTTTAGTTTGGAACGCAGTACCGACATCTTTACAAAGTCTTCTACATCTTCATCTGTTCCTTCCAAGCAGAGAGTGTTGTACATAGAACGGTCGGACTCAAAAATTAACGATTTAAGACATAGAATAGTGTTGTAACAAAGCGTTACGAACGAATCGTCTATATTTCTGTAATCTTCGGCGACAGATGTCATGATCCACAGTCGTTTGGTAAAAGTGTTTATATATGATCTTCTGTCGGTAGAAGGTATATAGCGCAGCTGACGGCGGAGAATATCATTCATGATGGATATAGAAGATGTATATAGACGTGCACTTTCTTTTCTGTCTCCGAGCAGGTGTTTCACGCCGGCAAGTCTCATAAGTGCCTCACTATATCTTTCTGATTTATCGCCATATATATTCTTTGTTATCTCAGCTAATCGTTCATATTCGGCCAGGGCTTCTTTCAGTCGGTTCATCTTTTTATATTCCCTGCCCCGGAGCTGCAAAAGCTGAAGACGCATATCATGTGTTTCGGAATGATCTGTCGCAAGTATAGAGTCTGCCTTAATAAAATTACTTAAGGCCTTTTCACTATTACCAAAATTAGAATACCCTAAACCTCGGAAATTATATACCAACGAGCGCATATATGAACTTGGCATGATGTCAAAGACATTTAGCAGTGTGTCACAGCAGCGTTCAAAGTTAATACTGTCTTTTAAGTCGGCATAAATCTGTGTCTCTATGAAATAGACGGTGTACCTAAGATAATTGTCAGTACCATAATTCTTTTCATACCATTTTCGCAATATAGTATGATACTTAAGGGCTTCAGCATACTTTCCTTCCTCGCGCTTTAAATCACGCATGTGGCTGTAATAAGTTGAAACCAGGAACGAACGTGACTTTTCATCTTCCTCCATTTCGGCATTGGCCTTGTATCGTTTATAATACGATTCTGCCATTGCAAATTCGCCTACTTTCATAAATTCTAAACCTACATACTGATAATATTCTAAAAGTATGTTGTGGTCTGTCGTCTTGCTAATAAGCGAATCAAGTTTAGCTCCGTACATGGCATAACGTTCCATATCATTAAACATCCTGCTTACATGGCACTGAGCCTTCAGGGCACGGTAATGATATTTGTCACTTCCTTTACTCTGTGCAAGATTCCCAAGAGCATCATATTCTTTCAGAATGCTTTCGTATGTTCCTATCTGCTCCTGTACCTTAGCCATACCGTTTGCAATCATGAGACACATCGAAGCATCGCTGCTCAGATATCTTCCTTTTACGAAACAATCGTATGCTTTCTGATATTCTACATTGTTTAAGTAACCGTATCCTTCTACTACATACGTATATTGCTGACGTTTACATACAGTTTCTAATAAATCGCCCTCAGAGTACGGCTTAATGCTATCAAGGATAGCTCTTACCCTTGCATAATCGAGCTCGTCCATCATGAGCATGTCATACACACGGTCAAGTCCGTTTAAAGAATATGCCTCGTGAAGCTGCTTTCTGTATTGTTCGTTGAGATTTAAGGCAAACAGGGGTCTGCATATATTCATGCCTTCCTCTCCTATTTTAAGATTATGACAGCAGTATGCTGCCTTGATGGAAGATTTAATATAAAGATCTTTATCTCCCAGGGTGTTTTCATGCAGGGCAGATTCTGCAATATTCTTAAAGGCGGCAAGTGCTTCTTTAAAATAGCCTTTGTTATATGCAGAATCTGCTTTTATATATTCTACAGACTGTGACTGTATTTCTAAATTAAAAGATATAAGTAAGATTAAAAGGCTAAAGTATTTTTTCATAGATGTTAAATCTTAACCATCAGGGGAAACGTTGCAACAGAGAATCGGCCTGCTCACTGTACATTCCGCCAGCCTTAATAATCTCTTTAAGCAACTTTTCAGCCTCATCGTACCTTTCAAGCCCCATCAGGGTATATACTTTCAGCCACTGCATTTCCTCATAATCGAGTTTCAGGGCTGATTTTTGGTATTCTATACGCTGCAACGACTGTGCCGTAGCAGACGGAATGAGTTTGTTGATAGAGTCTATTTCTGCCTTTTGTGATTTTTCTGACTTCTCTATCACATAAAATGCATTTTCGTATTTTCCTTCATTTATAAGCTCTGCCACATGAGATACTCCGCTTGCACCTCTGTAACATTCGTATTTCTGTACATCAAGCTCTGGCATCGAAGGATATCTGTTCAACATAAGAATCACGGCAATTACGGCAGCTGCACCAAGAAAAGCATAAACAATCTTTCCGGCAGTTGTTTTGTGAAAACATGTTTTAGGTGTTTCTGTCTTCCACTTATTGATTTTTTCAAGTTTCTCCTCTCGGTCTTTTAATGCACTGACAACTTTGGCGGTGTATTTATACATCTCCCTAAGTTCTTCATCTTCTGCAAGACCTGTCTCAAATGCCTTTCGTTCATCGGCATTCATTTCTCCGCGTATGTATCTATCTACAAGATCTTGTTTTTTATCTGCCATGATATTATATTTATTTCGATTTTCTAATTTTATACAGTTCCAGTACGTAAGTCTTCAGATTTTTGAAACATCTGTTCTTATTCGATTTTAAGGCATCCTTACTGGTATATTCCGGTATCTCCATAAGCATATCGTCAAGTTTCTTGTTCTCTAAATAGAACTTGGTAAGCAGCTGGCTACACTTAGGCGACATTACAGAAATACTGTCAGATATTATCTCGAACATTGCTTTCTCGTAGTCTTCTTCAAGCCAGTCGTCAATCAGCAACTCACTGTCATTCAATTTATCATCTGTCGGAAGTTCACAAAAGCAACCGTCGGTAACTGAAGTGCGTGAAAGTTCGAGATATTTGTTACGGGCTATAGACATGAGGTATGTAGTAAGAGAACATTTAAGTCTTTCGCCTCCTTTACCTACAATAACTCCGTCTCTGATTCCTATTTTTCCTCTTTCAATATTCTGCCAAAGTGCTATAAACGAATTTTGAAAAATATCTTCCCTGTCTTCCTCGGCAAAAAAGAATATGGTCTTGTAATGTTCGTCAAAATAGTCTCTGCAATATTTATAGAATCTCTGTTCTATACGAGGATCCTTTCTTACTATACCATCGACAAAATCAATGTCAGAATGATTATGGCTTAAGCTGTCTAAGCGCTTTTTCATCGTTTCTGATATTTAAAATATATCGGTAATTTTAAATTTGTCAGTAACACCTTTCATTACAGGCGTTTGTTGAAGCGCTCCTCTGTTTCTGTTAAAGAAATCGCAAAGTTTACGATACAGCTGTGCATTAGAAAGCGATTCTTTGTTCTTCAATATCGTGTAAAGAGCATACGTAAGTTTGCCATACTGCCCTTTTTCGGTCTTTAACTCTGCATTTCTCTGATAATCCCTGCATGCACTCAGTATTATCCATTTTTCGCTCACTGGAGTCAAGTGTGTTGCAAAAATGTCTTCAGAAGCATAAAATACGCTGCTTGTTCCGCGATAAACTATTCCGTCGATACTTCTCGAAGAATCTCCGCTGTGACATGCATCGGCCACCACGAGAATATGCCCAGTACTACCTATTTTATTTTTCAGCTTGGTAAGCAGACTGTTTATCTCATCATCCGTAAGATGGCGGTTTCCGTTATCACGAGCACAGAAATTCATATAAGCATCATAAGGTATCCAGCACTCATCGAGGTTGTCTTTCTCGTCCTTGTTAAAATCATTCATCTGCTGTCCGTGACCTGAAAAGTGGATATAAACAATATCTCCTTTTTTGCTTCTATCAATAAGAGAGTTGAACGATTTTACGATATTGCTCTTCGTGGCACGTCGGTTGATAAGATTTGTTATGTCGGAGAAATTGCTGCGTTTAAGAATATCGTTAACAAGAATCACATCATTATCTCCATTTATTTTTCCCCATACCCTGTCTTCCTGCTCGCCGATTCCTATAACGAGAGCACGTTTCTGCTGGGCAGAAAGGACTGACGGTATAAACAGCAAAGCTATAAGAATTATTTTTGTTATTTTATTCCTAAACATGAACAAAGTCATACTTAATGTGTTTTCATTTAAAATTATTTTTTCTTTTGCAAACTTACATAAATTTAATTCATTTTCCAAATGTTTTATGTAAAACTTCTTTGCATCTTCGGTATTAATATACAATATGTTATAATTGATGCTATGTTTCAGCGGTTATAACTAATATCTATGCAACTGGTTATATTTTAAGAGACAGACACACATACATATTTTTATAAACTCTGGTATAATAGTTTTCAAACATACATATACCAATATACTGACATACGTATATTTATATTTTTGTAGTTATATTATGAAAAAAGAATCCTCTTAAATTCTGATATAGTCGTTATTTTAGGAACTGTTACTCGTTTATCTGCATTGCCTTAGCAGGTCTGATTCCTAAAATCATGTAACTCGGAGCTATGAGTGCAGCTACGCATATAAGCATGGTGACTGCATTGAGCAGCAATATCAGCGGTATGTTAAATTCTACCGGCACCTCACGTACATAATATGTTGCGGGATCAAGTGTGATGACTCCTGTGAATTTCTGGATGAGTACTATGGCTGCGGCTATTACGTTTCCTATTATCACTCCACGACCTATAACAAAGACTGCAAACCATAAGAATATACGGCGTATCAGGATGTTACGTGCTCCGACAGACTTTAGGATGCCTATCATCGTGGTGCGTTCGAGTATTATTATCAGAAGTCCTGAAATCATGGTAAAGCCTGCAACGGCAAGCATAAGGATAAGTATTATCCATACATTAATGTCGAGCAGATCGAGCCATGAGAATATCTGAAGATTGGCCTGACGTACTGTCTGCGAAGCTAAATCGCCGTCATACTTATCTTTTGTGCCTGCTATCCTTGCCGCAACCCGACTGTCTGTCTCTTCTATTTTAGAAAAATCTTCTGTGGTAAGCTGCGCGGATGTGCACAGATCATCATACCAGCCGTTTATCTTTACCACAGACGCCATGTCTGTGAAACAGTACATTCTGTCGTATTTGGAAAGATTAGTATCGTAAATACCTGAAATGGTAAATTTACGAGCTCTGACACCGTCTCTATTGACAAAATAAGCAAAAACACGGTCACCAGCCTTAAGATTTAGTTTGTCGGCCATTACGGCAGACATAAGCAGCTGTTTTCCGGGTGTCTTTGAGAAATCGGGCACGGTGCCCTGAGTGAGGTGTTCTTTAAAAAACGACATGTCATATTCAGGAGCAACACCTTTCACCATAACTCCGAGGAAATCGGAATCTGTCTTCAGGATTCCCTGTGTAAGTGCATATCGTTCTACATGTTTCACGCCATCCACGCTTCCTAACACGTGCATCATGCTGTCGTCAATACATACCGGGTATGCTGCGGCACCATTGAGCGTGAGATAATTGCCTACGGTGATATGGCTTCCGAAACCTGTAACCTTATCACGTATGCTGTGTTTAAAACCTAATACGACGCACACTGAGACTATCATTACGGCAAGACCAATCGCAACACCTGCAGTTGCAATACGAACCGCAGGGCGACTTACCTTGCTGCCTGCATAATCGCCGCCATATATGCGGCGGGCTATGAATAACGACAAACTCATTATGCGTCTTTATTTACATCAGTCGAGAAGTGTCATTGAACGAACACGACTGAGAGTTTCGGGAGTCATCTGCAAGTAACTGGCTATATAAATCAGCGGGGTGCGTGCAACAACCTGGGGCTGAAGTTTACAGAGTTTCTTGTATCTGTCCTTTGCCGTTTCAAAACGTACAAGGTCAGCATGAACCTGCGACTGAATCAAAGACTCTTCAAGAATTTTACGATAAAGAATCTGAATGTTCTGGTTGTGAAGGGCAACTTCTTCAAGACGCACCTTAGGAAGTGCAAATATCAGTGTATTCTCTATAGCCTCTACCTGAAGACGTGTCTTCTCGTCACGGAAAAGACTTTCGATACACATAACGATATTTCCTTCAACAGCCAGATGTTCGGTTACTTCCTTACCTTTCTTGATATAGAACTGTCGCACAAGTCCCTTGTCGATATAATATATGTGTCGGCAGATGTCACCTTCAGACAATATCATATCACCCTTGTTAAACTTCATAGGTACGAGTATGTTACGCAGTACATCAAGATCATCATGTGACATGGTACTGTACTTTCTTGCCAGTTCCTTGGCAATGTCGCCTATGTTATACTCAAATCCTTTCATCTGACTATCCTTTCTATTTATAAACAGATTTTAGTCGAGCTTCAGAACTGCAAGGAATGCTTTCTGCGGAACTTCGACGTTACCAATCTGTTTCATTCTCTTTTTTCCTTTTTTCTGCTTTTCGAGCAACTTACGCTTACGGCTGACGTCACCACCATAGCACTTGGCCGTAACGTCCTTACGTACGCACTTAATAGTTTCTCGAGCCACAATCTTAGCACCTATTGCTGCCTGTATTGCAATATCAAACTGCTGGCGCGGTATGAGTTCCTTTAGTTTCTCGCACATTCTTCTACCGAAGTTCTGTGCATTGTCCTGATGTGTAAGTGTAGACAGGGCATCCACAGGCTCACCGTTAAGCAGGATATCCAGCTTTACCAATTTAGAGGGACGGAATTCGCTGACATGATAGTCGAACGAAGCATATCCCTTTGATATACTCTTAAGTTTGTCATAAAAGTCTATGACAATCTCACCTAAAGGCATATCGAAATATATTTCTACTCTGTTGCCACTTACATATTCCTGTTTAACGAGTTCGCCTCGTTTATCAAGACACAGCGTCATAATCGGACCTATGTATGTAGTAGCAGTAATAATCGTTGCACGAATGTATGGTTCTTCGATATGGTCAATCATTGTAAGCTCCGGCAGTCCCGAAGGATTGTGAACTTCCTTCTTCTCTCCCTGCTTGTCGTAAACCATATACGAAACGTTAGGAACAGTGGTTATGACATCCATGTTGAACTCACGGTCCAGACGTTCCTGTACGATTTCCATGTGCAGCAGTCCGAGGAATCCGCAGCGGAAACCGAAACCGAGTGCTACAGATGATTCAGGGGTAAATGTGATTGATGCATCGTTAAGCTGCAATTTCTCAAGCGAAGCTCTAAGATTCTCATAATCTGCCGGGTCAATAGGATAAACACCGGCAAACACCATCGGCTTCACTTCCTGGAATCCTTCTATGGCCTTTTCGCAAGGACGTGCCACATGGGTTATGGTATCACCTACCTTTACTTCCGTACTGTCCTTAATACCGCTTATGATGTATCCTACATCACCAGTACGCAGTTCCTTACGCGGAACCATGTCCATCTTCAACACACCTACTTCATCTGCATCGTATTCCATACCGGTATTAAAGAACTTAACCTTGTCGCCCTGACGTATTACGCCGTTTACGACCTTAAAGTATGCTATAATTCCGCGGAATGAATTGAACACTGAATCGAAAATAAGAGCCTGTAATGGTGCTGTCTCATCTCCCACAGGATGCGGAATACGCTCTACAACGGCACGAAGAATATCTTCCACGCCTTCGCCAGTCTTACCCGAAGCACGGATAATGTCACTTCTGTCACATCCGATAAGGTCTACAATTTCATCTTCAACCTCGTCGGGCATAGCACTCGGCATATCAACTTTATTGATAACCGGAATAATCTCAAGGTCATGTTCGATAGCCATGTAAAGGTTTGATATAGTCTGTGCCTGTACACCCTGAGTAGCATCAACAACGAGCAGAGCACCTTCGCAGGCAGCAATACTGCGTGATACTTCATACGAAAAGTCTACGTGTCCCGGAGTATCTATAAGATTGAGAATATACTTTTCTCCATCCATTTCATATTCCATCTGTATGGCATGACTCTTGATGGTTATACCGCGTTCTCGTTCCAAATCCATGTCGTCGAGCATCTGCCCTTCGGTAACATTTATGGTACGTGTAAATTCAAGAAGTCGGTCTGCCAGGGTTGACTTTCCGTGGTCTATATGAGCTATGATACAAAAGTTCCTTATATTTTTCATCAAATGTCCAAAATTTTAGTGCAAAGATACAAAAAATACTTATATAAAATATATTTATAATCACCAACACTGCATTTTTATGATTTTTAAGTGTTTACTATCATTCAAACAAATAATCTGATACCAAACTGTCACAAATAAAAAAAGTACAACCAAAATGATTGTACTTTGTAGTTGCGGAGAGACGACTCGAACGTCTGGCCTCAAGGTTATGAGCCTTGCGAGCTACCAACTGCTCCACTCCGCGATGTTATTTCTTAAATGCGAGTGCAAAGGTAAGTGTTTTATTTCAAATCACCAAAAGTTATGGCATTTCTATATCGCTTTTTTGATTTATGTCAACGAAAACACGCTAATTCACACAATTTTTCATGAATAATACAACATTTAGTTGTCAGAATCGTTGCTTTACGAATGTATAAATCTCTCGTCTTTTATACCATACATGGAACAGCTGCGCCTCTTAAAAGTACAATTCGACACCATTATTTCACATCACGAAACTTGACATACTCTCCGACACCTTCGGGAAATATTTTTCTACGTCTCTCCTCCTCGCTTCTTGTGTCAATGATAACCACACCGCTTTTCTTGTCATATTTCGGTCCGTTGTCAGCAGAAGTCTGTTTATTACGAAAGCCCCCGCTTGCGAAATCACGGAACTTTCCTGCCGTACGACGTATAGTAAGAAATATACGCAGCACGATGAACAATCCGACAATGAGGAAAATTATGAATATTAAGAAAAAGAACTGTAATATAAACATCACTTTACAATGTTTTTAGTGACAGCCGACAATAAGACATACCATGCTATAATCACTGCAAACGAAGATGTTTTAAATATTATCAGTAGAGGTACGCATGATAAGATAAATACATATCTTACCCAGTTGTCCTTCCATGAAAGATTCTTAAATTTGAGTGCAAAC
Source organism: Prevotella sp. (assembly GCA_020026195.1). Lineage (GTDB taxonomy): Bacteria > Bacteroidota > Bacteroidia > Bacteroidales > Bacteroidaceae > Prevotella. The sequence continues at coordinate 12,273 of JAHHQW010000039.1, read as the reverse complement.
AGAGGAATCTCTGCCACAAGCATGATACTGCTTATGAAAGCAGTCACGATAAGTACTATCCATGCATATTCCATTTCTGCAAAGAAATCAGACAGTCCTACCAACAGAGAGCACCAGAACAGTGCATGAGCAGGAGTAGGCAGTCCTATGAAGGATGTTGCCTGACGTTCGTCGAGGTTAAACTTAGCAAGACGAAGCGCTGAAAAAGCCGAAATGATAAATGCAATAAAAGGAATATATTCGGCAATACCGTTCATTGATTCGGGATATTCCGATACAGACAGCTGATGAAATACCATCGCTGCCGGAGCAAGACCGAACGTTACATTGTCTGCAAGAGAATCAAGTTCCTTTCCGACAGGAGATGAAACGCCCAGCAGTCGGGCTGCCATTCCGTCGAAGAAATCAAACACTGCGCCGATTACTATGAAAAGGAACGCCAGTTTCAGTTCTCCGCCAAAGGCGAAGTATGTAGCAATGCCGCCTGATATCAGATTACAGCAAGTAATCGAATTAGGAATCTGTCTTGTAACAATATTTGCCATTTACTTCAATTTAGCTATAACTGTCTGGTCACCTACGGTAGACTGTCCCATATTAACGCATATTTCAGTACCAAGAGGGAGATATATGTCTACGCGAGAGCCAAACTTAATAAATCCGAGATGCTGGTCGATGAAACATTCTTCACCAGTCTTTGCGTAAGTAACGATGCGTCGTGCCATGGCACCTGCTATCTGCCGGCATAGTATTTTATGACCGTCAGCTGTTTCTATCATTACGTCCGCATGTTCGTTTTCCTCACTTGCCTTCGGAAGCCATGCTTTATGGAAGTTGCCGTCGAAGTGCTCTACGAACATAACTTTTCCGTCTACTGGAAACCAGTTAGCATGTACATTAAACAGACTCATGAATATAGAGACCATCATTCTCTTATCATGAAAATATTTATCTTCCTCAACTTCCTCCACTACGACTATCTTGCCATCGGCAGGTGCCACAACAATCTTATCTGTTTCGGCATTGAAGTACCGCTTCGGACAGCGGAAGAAATTGATTATTATGAGGTATACGATTCCAAATATAGTTAAAAATACATAGAAAGGTACTTTAGATTCGAACAGATGCAGTAACGTCATCGATCCCACTATAAGAAACAACATTCCGAAAAACAGTGTGTCCACACCTTCCCTATGTAATCGTGTATCTTTTATTTTTCTTATTCTTTTGCCCATTTTCTTTTAAGAACAGCATTATTTTCGTTGCAAAGATAATTTTTTTTTGCGGATTGCACAAATTTTTTATTCGTTAATGGAACATTTGTCCACCCATGCTTCATTATAACGATATTCTGAACGATTTGTTATATATATGTCGCTTTATGTGACTTAATGTTTTAGGTATTTAGGAATATTATGTATACTTTTGCCTTCGGGTTCGAAAATATATACGGAAATGGATGAAAATTATAATTCGAAAATAATAGGTAACAAAGAATGGAATGGTCTGCACAGCCCACAGATATATGTGGCAATGACTGCAATACTCTGTGGTCTGTTCTTTTCAGTAATGGACGGCACGGTGTGTAACGTTGCACTGCCTACGCTGGCACAGGAACTTAATGTATCATCATCTGATTCCATCTGGATTGTAAATGCTTTTCAGCTGGTAATCATAATGATGCTTCTGCCTTTCGCAGCTCTCGGCGAATTGTACAGCTATAGAAGAATCTACTTGTGGGGAATGGTTCTGTTCACCATTGGTTCATTGTTTTGCGCAATGTCTCACTCGTTTCACATGCTTATAGCCGCACGTATCGTCCAGGGTATCGGAGCTGCCATGGTAATGAGCATCAACGTATCTCTCGTAAAACTTATTTACCCTAAAAAACATCTTGGAAAAGGAATCGGAATTAATTCCATGGTAGTGGCATTAGGACTCGTAATAGGTCCTGTGTTCACAGGTTTCATACTGTCGGTTGCAACATGGCAGTGGCTTTTCATAATCAATATCCCGTTCGGAATAATAGCATTTCTGCTGGCACGTGTATCCTTACCCGAAAATCCAACAAAGATAGAAGGACGCAAATTTAATATTCGCGAGGCTGTGCTCAATGCTCTTGTATTCGGTCTGTTCATAGGATGTTTCGAAGCATTCTCTCACGATGCCGACATTTCTGTGGTGATATTATCATTTGTTCTCTTTATAGTATTCACCATTATATATGTGAACAATCAGAAAAAGGAAGAATTTCCTATGCTTCCGCTCGACCTTCTTTCTCATCCCGCATTCTCCATGTCTGTGATAACAAGCATCATATCCTTTGCCTCACAGACACTGGCTATGATTGCCATGCCTTTCCTTCTCACACACAGTTTCGGATACGACGCAGGACAGACCGGTCTGCTCATGACATCCTACCCCATCGTAATATTTTTCATGGCACCTGTATCAGGACTTCTCGTCAACAAGATAAATCCTGAATTATTATGTTCTATGGGATTGTTCGTACTCTGCATCGGAAGTTTTCTTCTGGCATATATTCCTGACGACAGCGGATTCTGGGATATAGCCTGGCGCTTCGCAGTCTGCGGAATCGGATTCGGTTTTTTCCAGTCACCTAACAACCTCCTCATGATATCTTCTGCGCCTCAGTATCGCGCCGGCAGTGCCGGCGGAATGACAGCCTCAGCACGTCTTGTGGGACAGACTTTGGGAGCTGCATGTGTAGCTATGCTTTTCCATTTCTTCAAAAATAAAGGCACCGTTGCTTCAATGATTTTAGGAGGTATCCTTTCATTATTAGGAATGCTATCGTCTTTTATACGTTATTACCGAATGCACAGACAGGCAAAATAAAAACCGATACGCAAACATTTCCGTATCGGTTTATTATATCTGTTAGTTTTTATCTCAGACCAACTTTTCTCAGTACGCTGCCAGCAATCATTCTTAAGCGGACGTACCCTCTGTGCATCTTAGTTATCAGGTACCATTTAAATGTATCTGGCGATGTCTCCACACCATTGTGATACACCACACGTACGACAGCCACAACATCACTGACAGTACATTTTTCGCACGCAGCAATAACATTGTCTCCCTGCATAATCATATATTTTCCTTCATCCCTTTTATAACGATGTAATATATGATTGTTGCGATAACGGAACAGACATATATCACCATAATTCAGTTTGTGTCCGTCATATTTCTCAAGAAGAACCGAATCCCTGCCGTTACGTATAAGAGGCTGCATGGAGAATCCTTTGACCCTCAGACGTACAGTGCCGCATTCGTTTAGTTCCTGTTCTACAAGATTAAAGAAATCAATGTTCTCAAACAGTTTTACTTCCATTACCGCTTATAGTATTAAACGACAGACGTGCTGCATCCGCATCGGGAAGACACTGAAGATGATATATATTTACCTCTGACAATACTTTATCGAGCGTGCTGCTTATTCCCGAATACAGGACATTATCGTATGCAAATTCTGGAGGACACGAGGGATGCAGTGCTGCATAGGCTTTTAATACGGATAGTTTTTCTATATGGTTGAACGGAGCCTGACTTAGACGTACACACGCAGACAGAGGGTATTTCTTCTGATGATAACAAGGAGTCTTTCCACTCCACGGACTTCCATAAATAAACACTCCGTCTGGTTCGGCAGAGATTATGGGACTGTCATCGTTAAGCAGATGCGAACCTTCTATATTCTCACGCCACAGACGTGTATGTGTACTCTTGCCAGTACCACTTTCTCCAAGGAATATGTAAGCACGTCCGGCATTAACTATGCAGCTTCCATGAATTGGTATTCTGTTCTCTCCAACACACATGGTGCCGTAAGCAATCCATAATGCAAAACGAACCATCTGCGGAGCAAGCGAACCTTTAATGTACACTTTCCTTTCTTCCTGTGATGTCCAGAGAATAAGTTCTGAACCATCATCATGTTTCATCATGAGATGATAGCCTCCAGGAACAGAAGAAAAACGAGATGCGACACCGTCTGACATAAAATCATACTGTCTGCTGATTTCAACAGGCTCTTCGGGAACATCCCCATATATTACTTCAAACCTATGTTCCTTTTTTTCTGTAGTAACAAAGACATTAAAGCCAGGCATTGATGCCACGGCATTAATAAGTTCTTCGTTTCCTATTCTGAAACAGATGTCCGCTATCTTATAATACTGATATTTCATTAGCTCTATTTTTCAAATACTCACGCTAACCATATCTTACTCTGCTAAGATTTTACACTTTTTAAGCTGTTCAATCCAGTCAGCAGCATCTTTCCTTACGGTTTCATCATCAACTTCGTAATTATCTTTAAGAAGTTTCTCTACGTCTTCAAGGGTAAAATCCTTATTAGAAAGCTGTTCGTAAAGGAAACGTGATGTTGAATTCAATGAGATTATCTTTGTCAGGTCAGCACCCATATCACCCTGATTTACAATGATTGTCTCACCTGCTATTTCTCTAAGTTTAAATTTCTTGTCTATTTTCATTTTACTTTATTATCAAGATTAATAAATGGTACACTGATGTATTACATAGTGCTTCATTGTTGCAAAGATAAAAAATATCCGATATACTGATACACTGACACACATCTTTTTAAAAAGATGATAAACATCCGAGCAACAGAATTCTGCCATAAATTGTTTGTTAATGCAACAATATCATAACATAAGGCTATGGACAAGGACACAAAAAGGGCGCACCAAATATTGATGCGCCCTGTAAATATTATCACTCAGCCTGTGGATTACCAGAGGTCAAGACGTTCAGACTTCGGTATGAAGAGCTTATCGCCTTCCTTAACACCGAATGCCTCGTACCATGCGTCGATGTGCTGGAGAGCAGCATTTACACGGTAACGACCGAGAGCATGCGGGTCAGTCTTTGTACGGTTACGTATTTCCTGGTCTGTGATGTTAGCTGCCCAAACACCTGCATAAGCAAGGAAGAAGCGCTGTTCAGGTGTGAAACCGTCAACCTCAGAAAGAGGAGCATCCTTTGTAGCATTCTTGAATGCATTGAATGCAACCTGCAGACCTCCGTGGTCAGCAAGGTTCTCACCAAGTGTCAGACGACCATTAGCGTGCAGACCGGGAAGAACTTCGATTGCTGAGAAGAAGTCAGCAAACTTACCTGTACGTTCTGCAAAGTTCTGGGCGTCGGCAGCTGTCCACCATTCGTGCATATTACCATTCTTATCATAGTTACGGCCCTGGTCGTCAAATCCGTGAGTCATTTCGTGACCGATTACGACACCGATTGCACCATAGTTGAATGCATCGTCAGCTTCAGGATCGAAGAAAGGCTTCTGAAGAATACCTGCGGGGAAGCAGATTTCGTTTGTTGTCGGATCGTAGTAAGCATTAACTTCCTGCGGGTTCATCTGCCACTGAGTCTTATCAACCTTCTGACCAGCCTTATGGTCGAGTACCCACTTTGTCCAGAACTGATTGCAAGCCATGATATTATCGTAGTAAGACTTAGAAGGATCGATTGTCAGTGCAGACATATCCTTCCACTCATCAGGATAACCAATCTTTACATAGAAATTGTCGAGTTTGTCGATGGCAGCGGCCTTTGTAGAATCGCTCATCCATGACTGAGCCTTGATGCGCTCAGCAAGTGATGTCTGAAGATTCTTTACGAGCTGTGTCATACGTTCCTTAGAAGATGCGGGGAAGAAACGCTCAACGTACATCTTACCAAGAGCTTCGCCCATTACGCCTTCTACCTGTGCTGTAGCACGCTTCCAGAGAGGACGCATTTCGTTGATACCAGAAAGTGCCTTTCCGAAGAACTCAAAGTTTGCTGCATATACATCCTGGCTGAGGTATGATGCAGAACCCTGGATGAGTCCCCACTCCATATATGCACGATAGTCTTCTGTAGGAAGTTTGGCAATCATCTTGTTGACTGCTTCAACGAATGAAGGCTGGCCAACGACCATTTCCTTATAGAAATCAGGATTGATGCCAAGAGTCTGGAGCTGTTCTCCAAGCTTCAGGTTAGGATATTTCTTGCTGAACTCTTCGAAAGTCATCTTGTTGTAACGAGCATGAACGTCACGGAGTTCCTGCTGTGACTTCTGAACTTCTGCAAGTTTTGTTTCAAGTGTCATTACAGAGTTCATCTTCTTTTCAGCAGCAGCCTCATCAAATCCGAAGAGTTTGAACATACGTACTATGTGCTTCTTGTAAGCATCACGTATTTTTTCCATTTCCTCGCTATCCTCAAGATAGTAAGAACGTTCAGGAAGAATTGTACCGCTCTGGAATATTGTGAGGATGTTTTCAGAACTGTTCTTCTCATCGGCTGTGAAACCCCATGCGATGAACTGCTGGTCACCATACTTAAGGTTAGACTTTAAAATCTCAAACAAGTCTGCGTTTGTCTTAGCAGCTTCAATTCTTTCGAGTTCAGCCTTAACAGGAGCAATACCTTCCTTGTCTCTGCTTACAGAGTCCATTGCAAGTTTAAAGAGATCGCTGAGTTTCTTTTCTACAGAACCTTCTTCAAATTCTTTTTTCTCAAGGTCTGAAAGAATCTCATGCAGACGCTTCTCGTTATCTTCACCCAGTTTATCAAAGCTTCCATAACGAGAATAGATTGCTGGAAGAGGATGACTCTTCATCCAGCCACCGCACGCAAACTGATAAAAATCGTCTACGGGCTTTACTGTCTGGTCCAAGTTGTTTGCATCAAGGCCAGATTTCAATCCACTTTCCTGACAAGAAACTGCACAGCATGCAGCCATCATCATTGTCGGAATTAATTTCTTAATTTTCATTTGTACTTCTAATAATTTTAAGATTAATATTATTATTCTGATATCTCTGCGAGTTTTTCACTGAGTTCTTCCCAATGTTCCATTTCGGCATCAAGAGCATTCTTGCTGTCTGTATATTTCTGTATGAGCGTCATGTCGCTGCCCTTATCGGGTTCGGCAAGTTCAGCTGAAAGTTCTGAAATAGTATTTTCGAGTTTCTCTATCTTACCTTCGCTCTCTTTTATTTCCTTCTCCAGTCTTGAAATCTTCTTCCTAAGTTCTTTATGCTCCTCGTACGACATTTTGCCTTCAGAGGGTGCAGCTGTTTCGGCAGATTTCTCTACAGAAGAAGACGAAGACACAATCTCCGGTTCAAAAGTACTCTTGCGCAGGAAGTCATATATACCTCCGAGATGCTCCGTCACGTGTCCGCCGCCAAATTCATAAACCTTTTCCACCAGACCGTCAAGGAACTCACGGTCATGACTTACAAGGATAACAGTACCGTCGAATGCCTTGATGGCTTCTTTAAGCACATCTTTCGAAGGCATGTCGAGATGGTTGGTAGGCTCATCAAGGATAAGAAGGTTTACAGGCTCAAGCAAGAGTTTTATCATTGCCAGTCGGCTGCGCTCTCCACCACTGAGCACCTTTACTTTCTTTTCTGACGCCTCGCCTCCGAACATGAAAGCACCCAGGATGTCATTTATTCTCAGACGTACATCACCGGTAGCCACGTTATCTATTGTCTGGAAGACCGTAAGATTTTCATCAAGCATCTGTGCCTGATTCTGTGCAAAGTAACCTATCTGCACATTATGACCAACCTTTAGTTTTCCGTCGAACGGGATTTCTCCCATTATACATTTCACGAGAGTAGACTTACCCTCACCGTTTCGTCCTACGAAAGCTACCTTCTCGCCTCTTTTGAGTGTAAAAGTAACATCATGGAACACGTTGTGACTTCCATAGTCTTTTCTTACGTCTTCGCAGATTATGGGATAATCGCCGCTGCGCAGACACGGAGGGAACTTCAGATGCATCACCGAGTTATCAACCTCGTCAATCTCAATGGGAACGATTTTCTCAAGATGCTTTATTCTGCTCTGCACCTGCACAGCCTTGGTAGGCTTGTAACGGAAACGTTCTATGAAATCTTTAATTTCTGCTATTTCTTTCTGCTGGTTCTCGTATGCTCTCAGCTGCTGTTCGCGTCGTTCGGCACGAAGTTTCACGAACTGGTCGTAACTTACCTTATAGTCCACCACCTTAGAGCATGATATCTCAAGCGTTCTGTTTGTCACATTATTTAAGAATGCGCGGTCGTGACTTACAAGCACCACAGCCTTAGCACTCTGCGCCAGAAACTGTTCGAGCCACTGAATACTGTTGATGTCCAGGTGGTTCGTGGGCTCGTCGAGCAGCAGAACGTCAGGATGTGACAAAAGAATCTTTGCCAGTTCGATACGCATACGCCAGCCACCGCTGAATTCCTTTGTAGGTCGGTCGAAATCAGTACGTTCAAATCCCAGACCCATAAGTGTACGTTCTATCTCCGCCTCGTAATTGTCGGCACCCATCATTATGTATCTGTCGTGCAGGGCAGAGAAATCATGTACAAGCGTAAGATACTCTTCGCTTTCATAATCCGTACGTTCTCCGAGCTGCCGGTTCATATCGTCGATGCGTTTCTTCATAGTGGTAATGTCAGCGAAAGCCTTAAGCGTTTCTTCTCTTACCGTAGCATCATCGGTTATCTTCATAACCTGCGGCAGATAACCTACAGTGGTTCCCGAAGACATGACAACAGTACCAGAGGTGGGCTGTTGCAGTCCGCACAGTATTTTCAACATTGTGGATTTTCCTGCTCCGTTCTTTCCTACAAGAGCAATACGGTCTCTGTCATTAATAACAAATGTAACATCCTCGAACAAGGGCCGTATACTAAATTCCACTTTCAAATTCTCAACTGAAATCATATTGCGATATGTAAAATCTTACGTAACGTATGCAAAGGTAGAATAAATAGGTATAATAGCAAAAGAAATATCAAGAAATAAGAATCAAGAAAGCCTTGATGACACCCTATTTATACGGCAAATCATGTTTTTAACAGTTCTTTTTTGGAATTTAATTTATATTTATGTAACTTTGCAGATATTGTTACGAAGATATGCCATCACTAAAATTTAAACATATTCTTTTCTTAATTGTTTCAGTGACAACACTGTTACTGGGCAGCTGTGACTTTAAGAACAAAATAAAATTCGACGACGACCATAAGGACGATATCACCATCAAAAGATATGACCGCCTGGAAAGTCGTTATCTTACCACAGGTGACTTTTCTGCACTTCAGGAGATGAGCACCGAATATCCTATTGAAACCAGAACTCTCGTAGAGGATGTCTTACAGATAGGCAAGGTTACAGAAACCGACATCAATTCTCGTTTTTTACAATACTTTCAAGACCCGATGCTTCAGGAACTTATTTCGGACAGCGAGTTAAAATATGCCGACATGAGAGACCTTAACAAGCAGTTCAACATTGTCTTCGACAAGATAAAGAAAGAAATCCCCAAAATTGTAATTCCAGACATATATACTCAGATAGGAGGACTTAACCAGAGTATCGTAGTGAACAATAATTCCATAGGAATCAGCATCGACAAATATCTCGGAAGCGACTATCACATTTATAAAAAATATTACTCAGAGACACAGCGCAGAGAGATGACAAAGGAATACATCATCCCCGATGCAGTTGGTTTCTATCTTGTCAGGATGTTCCCTATGCCTCAGTATCACTGTCATACACAGATAGAGAAGGACCTCTATATGGGTAAGATGATGTGGGCATCCAATTATTTTACGGGCAAGAAATACTATAACACCACGTATGTCCGCATGGTGAACAATTACATGAACAAATACAAGAACATTAACATCAGAATGCTTCTTGAAAACAACGATTACAACGAGATTATAAAGACTAACAGGGAATAGCCTTTTAGCTTTTATGTCTTTTTATTACTTTATAGTTGTCCGTATCATATAATTGTGTTAATTTTGCAACTCATAATATAGTTACAAAATTTTAATCGCAATGAAAAAACTCCTAATCATGTGCGCAGCAATACTTATGACAGCCATGCAGACATTTGCAGCTGAAAAGCTTGATCTGAAGGACATCACAAGTGGTAAGTTTGCAGCTCGCTACATCAGTGCCATTCGCCCGCTTTCTGGCGACATCTACGCAAGAATAAGCAAGGATGGCAAGAAAATTGAAACATTTTCGTTTAAAACCTCTAAATCTACTGGCGTTCTTTTTGACGTTGACGACACTAACGGCAAGAAGATTAAAAGTTTCGACAACTACATCATGAGTCCTGACGGCTCGAAGATTCTTATTCAGACTAACACGAAGCCTATCTACCGTCGTTCGTTCACAGCTGATTTTTACATCTACGACACAAAGACTCACTACATGGTTCCTCTTTCTGAAAACGGACCTCAGCAGACTCCTATCTGGTCGCCCGACGGTACTAAAATCGCTTTCGTTAGAAACAACAACATATTCCTTATCAAACTTCTCTACGACAATTCTGAGAGCCAGGTTACAAAAGATGGTAAGTTCAACCACATCATCAACGGTGTTCCCGACTGGGTTAACGAAGAGGAATTTGGTTTCAACTCTGCAATGACATTCAATGCCGACGGTTCTATGCTCTGCTGGATTCGTTACGATGAGTCTGCCGTTAAGGAATACTCTCTCCAGATGTTCGCAGGTCAGAAGCCCACAATGGAAGAGAACATCGGTTATCCCGGTTTCTATTCTTACAAATATCCGAAAGCAGGTTACGACAACTCTAAGGTAACAGCTCACAGCTTTGAGATTAAGAGTCACAAGACTCGTCAGTTCGAGCTTCCTCTTGACGCCGACGGATACATTCCTCGTATAATCGGCACTAACGATCCTGACAAGATTATCCTTTACACAATGAACCGTCATCAGGACCAGCTGAACCTCTATGCAGCCAACCCCCGTACAACTCTCTGCAAGCTTCTCATCCACGAGGAGGTTAAGAAGTACGTAAAGGAAGAGGCTATGGATGCTATCGAGATTTCAGACAATCATATCCTCGTTCCGAGTGATCGTGACGGTCACATGCACCTCTACCTCTACTCTCCCACTGGTAAACTTATCAAGCAGATTACAAAGGGTGACTTCGACGTTACTACAATCTATGGTATGAACGAGAAGGGCGACGTATTCTATCAGGCTGACAAGACAGCTCCTACTAACAGAGAAGTTTACGTAACACGTGCTAACGGCAAGACAGAACGTCTTACTCCGAAAGATGGCTGGAACGATGTCATCTTCTCTAAGGACTTTAATTACTTCATCAATATGTGGTCAGACTGTAACACTCCTTACGTTTACACAGTATGCAACGCAAAGAAAGGCGGACAGGTAATGTCTACAATCCTCGACAACAAGGAAGTGAAAGAGAAACTTACTCCTTACGGACGTCCCAACATCGAGATGTTTAAGTTTAAGACAGCCGACAACATTGAACTCTACGGATGGATGATGAAGCCTGCTGACTTCGACGCATCTAAGAAATATCCCGTCATCATGCACCAGTACAGCGGTCCGGGCAGCCAGCAGGTTCGCAATGCATGGAGCGTTGGTTCTAACGGCAACGGCGGTCTGCTCGACGCAATGTTCACACAGCACGGCTACATCGTAGTATGTGTAGACGGTCGTGGTACAGGCGGCAGAGGCGCTGACTTCGAGAAGTGTACATATCTTACACTCGGTAACATTGAGGCACACGATCAGGTAGAAACAGCCATCTGGCTCGGCAAACAGAGCTACATTGACAAGGACCGCATCGGTATCTGGGGATGGAGCTTCGGTGGTTTCTGTACTCTTATGAGTATGAGCGAGGGCCGCAACGTATTCCGCGCCGGCGTAGCTATTGCACCTCCTACCAACTGGAAGTATTATGACACTGTTTACACAGAACGTTTCATGCGTACACCGCAGGAGAACCCCGAAGGTTATAACGACAATCCTATAACACGTGCTTCTAAGATGCATGGTGCGCTGCTTATCTGCCAGGGTCTTGCAGATGATAACGTTCACCCGCAGAACGTAATAGAATATACAGAAGCTCTGGTACAGTCTGACATCGACTTCCGTCAGCTTATGTACACAAACCGTAACCACGGTATCTTCGGTGGCAACACACGTAACCACCTGTATCGTCAGGTAATCAACCACTTCGACAGAAACATGAAATAAGAATAAAATCTTATACATCTAAGAGGGAAGTTTCCAACTTTCCTCTTTAAACAGAAATCGCTGCACAGCCTAAATGACTGTACAGCGATTTTTTATACATTACTATATTAAATAGTCGTCCCTTAAAAAGCCCATTTTTGCGAGATATTCTTCAAGCACAGT
>JAHHQW010000038.1 GCA_020026195.1 Prevotella sp. | reverse complement strand
CTTTTTAGAATCGCTAAGCTATATGGCTATCCCCATTGATTATCTACTGAGCCGGAATTATCCATACAGACAACTAACATATCAGGTTATAAATAGAAAAGCCAGCCCCGTTAAGGAGTCTGTCTTTATAGTATATAAAAACAAAAAGACCGCCATTTACAAGCGGTCTTTTTTATTAATTATGCTATTAATGTTTATGCATTAAGTTTCCAAACGCAGCCGTCTTTAGTATCCTTTACCTCAAATCCGGCTTCCTTGAGAGCATCACGAATCTCATCGCAAGTACCCCAGTCCTTATTAGCCTTAGCCTTATTACGAAGTGCAAGAACCATGTCTACCACCTTGCCATAAGCCTCTTCGCGTGCATCATTACTGCCAGATTTCTCTTCCTTGAGTCCGAGAAGGTCGAATGCAAAGAGATGCATTGTTTCTGAAAGTTCCTTCTTGTCAGCTTCAGAGATGTGCAGCTTATGGTCGTTGACCATGTTGATTATACGGCAAGCCTCAAACAGACAGCTGATAACAATAGGAGACTGAAGGTCATCGTTCATGGCATCATAGCAGCGCTGACGAAGACCTGCAACGAACTCAGCTACTTCCTTGTCACTTTCCTTAGATATCTGCATTCTCTCAATATCTGCAATACCGCCCATAAGTCGTGCAAGTCCCTTCTCACTGGCTTTAAGAGCATCGTTAGAGAAGTCTACGGTTCCTCTGTAATGAGCAGAAAGAATGAAGAAACGGATTGTCATAGGACTGTAAGCCTGCTCGAGACTTTCATGGTTACCAGTAAAGAACTGTTCGAGAGTGATAAAGTTACCAAGACTCTTACCCATTTTCTGACCATTTACGGTAATCATGTTATTGTGCATCCAATACTTTACCATAGGCTTGCCCTGACTTGCCACAGCCTGTGCAATCTCACATTCATGATGCGGGAAGATAAGGTCCATACCGCCACCGTGAATATCAAATTCACTGCCGAGGTATTTACGTCCCATGGCTGTACATTCGCAGTGCCATCCGGGGAAACCATCGCTCCACGGTGACGGCCAGCGCATGATGTGCTCTGGCTGAGCCTTCTTCCAGAGAGCAAAGTCAACCTGATTACGTTTCTCTCCCACTCCGTCAAGTTCGCGGCTATGGTTGATTACGTCATCAAGGTTACGTCCTGAAAGAATACCGTAATGATATTTCTTGTTATATTTCTCAATGTCAAAATATATACTTCCGTTGCTTTCGTAAGCATAACCGTTATCCAAGATTTCCTTTACCAGCTGCTCCTGCTCGATGATATGACCGGTAGCATGAGGTTCGATGCTTGGAGGAAGAACATTAAGTTCCTTCATTGCTTCGTGGAAACGGTTTGTGTAATACTGTGCAACTTCCATAGGCTCAAGCTGTTCAAGACGAGCCTTCTTTGCAATCTTGTCGTCGCCATCGTCAGCATCGTGCTCAAGATGACCAACATCGGTTATATTACGTACATATCTCACCTTGTATCCGAGATGCTTGAGGTAACGGAAAAGGATATCAAACGTAATTGCCGGACGAGCGTGTCCGAGATGAGGATCACCATAAACGGTCGGTCCACATACGTACATACCTACCATAGGAGCATGCAAGGGCTCGAATGTTTCTTTTTTACGAGAAAGTGTATTATAAATAACCAACTGCTGTTTCATAAATTCTACATTTTTGTATCGCAAAGGTAATAAATTATCTTTCATTTACATCTAATATATAAAAAAAAGTGTATCTTTGCCTACGAAAGAACATTATATCCACATTAACTTAACCTACAGACTATGATTTATTCTCGAATTACAGCAGAAGAAGCCGCATCATTCATAAAGAATGAGGAAACAATTGCCCTCAGTGGTTTTACGCCAGCAGGTGTGGCAAAGGCTGTTACTAAGGAATTAGCAAAGAAGGCAATAAAAAAACATGAAGAAGGCAGACCTTTCCAGGTAAACGTTCTTACAGGTGCTTCAACCGGACAGAGTACTGATGGCGACCTGGCAAATGCACATGCAATAAAATACAGAGCTCCATATACTACAAATCCTGATTTCAGACGCCATGTAAACGCTGGCGAAATAGCTTATAACGACATACACCTCAGCCACATGGCTCAGGAAATGCGTTATGGTTTCTTCGGTGACATCGACTGGGCTATCATTGAAGTATGCGACATTGAAGAAGCTAACGATAAATGCAAGGCTTATCTTACAGCAGCAGGAGGTATCTCTCCTACAGCCGCACGTCTTGCAAAACACGTAATACTTGAATTAAACTCTTTCCACAGTCAGAACGCAAAGTATCTGCATGATGACTACGAGCCGTTAGACCCGCCTCATCGTCAGCCGATACCTATCACACGCGTTACCGACCGTATCGGTAAGCCTTACATCGAAATTGATGCTCACAAGATTATCGGTGTCGTAGAATGTAATATTCCTGACGAAGCACGCGGATTCACAGATATCGACGAAGTAACACAGCGCATTGGTAACAATGTTGCCGAACTGCTTATCAAGGATATGGACAAGGGTGTAATTCCTCCTGAGTTCCTTCCCTTACAGAGCGGTGTAGGAAGTACGGCAAATGCTATTCTGGCTGCACTGAGCGAGAACACAAAGGTTCCTGACTTCAACATTTATACAGAAGTTCTTCAGGACTCTGTCGTTAAGATGATGCTCGAAGGTCGTGTCAAGGATGCTTCTGCATGTTCACTGACTGTAACAAACGACTGTCTGATGGAGGTTTACGATAACATCGACTACTTTAAGAAACATCTTATACTGCGCCCGAGTGAGATTTCAAACTCTCCTGAAGTTATCCGCCGTCTCGGCGTAATTGCAATCAACACTGCAATAGAGGCTGACATCTACGGTAACATCAACTCAACGCACATCTGTGGTAATATGATGATGAACGGTATCGGTGGCAGCGGCGACTTCGTTCGTAATGCTTACATTGGTATCTTTACTACTCCTTCTACTATTAAGGGAGGCCTCATCAGTGCCATCGTTCCGCGTGTAAGTCATCTCGACCACAACGAACACAGCGTGAACTTCATCGTTACAGAACAGGGTTATGCCGACTTGCGTGGCAAGAGTCCTGTACAGAGAGCTGAGACTATAATTGAGAACTGTGCACATCCTGACTATAAGGAACTTCTCTGGGATTATGTCAAGGCTGCCGGTGAAAAGGGACAGACTCCTGAAAACCTTCGTGCCGTATATGCTATGCACGACACATACCTTAAGAAGGGTGATATGCGTCTGACAAACTATGCTGATTACGAGTAAAGATTTTACAGTAATAAGATAAAAAAGCGGTAAGGACATTGGTTCTTACCGCTTTTGCTTTTATAACGTATATATAAGGTTTACTTATTTTATTATAAGTGTCGTGAGGTTCTTTTCATCGAACACATCCTTTGCCACATTCTGTATCTGCTCTGCCGTTATGGCTTCTATCTCCTCGTACATCTGTTCGAGGTCTTTCTTTTCTTCGAAATGCAGATAAACACGTCCCATGTCCAAGGCAAAACTTTCACGGTTGTCGCTTGCCACTCCTATCTGTCCCCTTATCTGCTTCTTTGCAGCTGCAAGACGCGCAGAAGTGAACATATCTTCACTTACCTTTGCCATCTCCTGACGAACAAGTCGCATACACTTGTCGGCATCATGAGGATCGCAGCCGAAATAAACGCTCCACAGTCCGGTGTCACGATAACACACCATATTGCTTTCTACGGTATAGACAAGACCTTTACGTTCGCGCAGCGAGAGATTGAAATAAGCATTCATTCCAGGACCGCCAAGGATGTTATTAAGAAGATAAAGCGGAATACGTCTGTCATCGGTAGCACAATAGGCACGATTACCCATCATTACATGCACCTGGTGCGTATTGTGGTTTATCTCATAAAGTCCGGGATGATATTCGGGTAATGCTACGTCACCTGTCTTGACAGGTCTGCGTGCCGGAATATCACTGAGTGTCTTCTCAAGCAGCTTAACCAGTCGCTCAAACTTAACGTTACCACTTACAAAGAACACCATATTCTCAGGAGTGTACAGTCGCTGTGTAAATCGGGCAGCATTCTGACCCGTATATGTACGAAGCTGTTCGGCACTGCCGAGGATGTTATGACCTAAAGGATGTCCCTTAAAGATTATATCCTCAAACTCATCATAAATAAGTTCAGAAGGAGAATCGTTATAACTTTCTATCTCATCACATATAACTTCTACTTCCTTGGATATTTCCTTATCAGGATAAACACTGCGGAACACAATGTCAGAGAGTACATCGACAGCACGTGGCAGATGCTCTTTCAACACAGAAGCGTAATAAACAGTATCTTCCTTGTTGGTAAATGCATTGAGATCTCCACCTACGCTCTCCAGACAGTTAAGTATATGCCATGCCTTGCGATGTGTAGTACCCTTGAAAGATACGTGCTCGCAGAAATGTGCTATACCCTCTTCGCCAGGTAATTCGTCGCGAGTTCCTGCGTCTATCTGATATCCGCAGTAAACCACATTTGAATCCGATGGCTGATGAATGACCCTGAGTCCGTTACTTAATGTACAAATGTTATATTCCATACGAAGTGCAAAATTAGTGGTTTTTAATTTGTAAACTGCCAAAAAAAGTAAGATATTTTGTGCCACAGCATATAACTTCATACAGAATAAGCCCAATTATAATCTTATCGTATTTATCTATAAATAATTTGAGAATCCAGCTATTCTAATTTAGATTTATCATATATTTGCAATATGAAAACATACAAGAATCTTTTAACTTCTACCACACTTATTCCGTTGTGGGCCAAGGCCGTTGAGTCTGTAAGCAGTAATCCTATTCTTATGGATAAGAATGCTTATCCTCTGTTGAAATCTCTCGGATATGACCTCGATTATTACGACAAGAAGAAACAGAATCCTTCACAGGTAGGATGCTGTCTGAGAGCAAAATGGATTGACGACGAGACATTAAAGTTCATAAGTTGTAATCCTGCATGTCAGGTAATACAGCTTGGTGCAGGCATAGACGACCGTTTCAGACGAATAGGAATGCCAGAAGCTGTAAAACACTGGTATGACCTTGACCTGGAAGAGGTTGCAGAAATGCGCAGAGAAGTCATCGCCGAAGTGGAACGTAACGAGATAATAAGCATGAATATGTTCGACACAGCATGGATGACACGCATGAAGGAAAACAATCTTCCTACACTTATCATCATAGAAGGTGTGCTTATGTACATTAAGGAATCTGAGATTAAAGAACTTATCAATAGTATTTCTACTAATTTAGGAAACGTTACTGTTCTCTTCGACTCTGTACCTACTCTTGCCGTAGGCAGGGCTAAATATCACGATTCTGTAAAGAAATACAACAAGGATGTAGAATATCTATGGGGCGTAAAGGATTCTGAATATCTGGAAAGTCTTTCGGACAAGTTAAAAGTAGAAGAATTCGTTTATATGAGTGACCTTCCGATGGCTTATAAATTTATATGGCTGCTGAGGCTAATGTACAAGATTCCCTATTTCTACCGTAACGCAAATCAAAGACTGATAAAAATAAGAATAGAAAATAACGCAGCACATGCATAAGTGTTTTTATGATTGATTCACAGTTTTACATACTTTGATTATCAGTTATTTGTATCTTTGACAAAAATATACGATATTTGCACGAGCTAAGTTATAAAAACAAAAACATTCTTATGATAAACATAACTGATGACATCTACTATGTAGGTGTGAACGATCGCAGCAAAAATCTTTTTGAGGGATTATGGCCGTTACCTAACGGTGTTTCATATAATTCCTACCTCATAGTCGACGAGAAAGTATGTCTTATAGATACAGTCGAAATCGACTTCACAATTCCTTTCATTGAAAACATCCGCGGCGTCATTGGTGACAGAAAGATTGATTATCTTGTAGTCAATCACATGGAACCCGACCACAGCGGTGCTATTTCGCTTATCAGAAAGTTCTATCCTGAAATACAGATTGTATCTAACAAGAAGGCTTTCGACATGATGAGCGGATTCTATGGTGTTAACACCGGACAGATAGAAATAAAAGATAATTCGGAACTGTCACTCGGCAGACATACTCTCAAATTCCGCCTTACGCCTATGGTTCACTGGCCTGAAACAATGATAACTTACGACACCACCACACACACAATATTCTCTGGTGATGCCTTCGGTTGTTTCGGCGCTCTTAACGGAGGTTTTCTCGATAGCGACATAAATACCGACGAATTCTGGATGGAGATGGTACGTTACTACTCTAACATCGTAGGCAAATACGGAACTCCTGTTCAGAATGCACTTAAAAAGTTCGCTGGTGTTCAGATTGACTACATCTGTTCTACGCACGGTCCGGTATGGCACGAAAACGTAGCCAAGGTCGTTGGTCTTTACGACAAGATGAGCCGTTATGAGACAGAAGAAGGTATCGTAATCTGCTACGGTACTATGTACGGCAATACCGAACGCATGGCCGAAGAAATTGCACGTGCAGCGAGTCAGGAAGGCATTAAGAACATCGTTCTATATAACATTTCGAAGACACATCATTCTTACATCATACGTGATATTTTCCGTTACCGCGGTCTTATCGTTGGTGCACCTACCTACAATGCAGGTCTGTATCATGAGATGGACGTTCTCCTCAGCGAGATTGCAAACCGTGACATCAAGAATCACTATCTCGGCTGGTTCGGAAGTCACTGCTGGGCAAGCAAGGCTGTAAACAAGATAGGCGAATGGAACGAGAACAGTCTTAAGTTCGAAGCTGTCGGCGAACCTGTAGACATGAAACAGGGCATGAACGAAGACATCAGAGAAAAATGTCGTGCTCTCGGCAAGGCTATGGCCGAAAGACTTAAACAGGACAGAAACTAATATATAATACAAAGACATAACGGTCCGTGCCAGACTTAAACTTCCGACACGGACCATTTCATTTTATAACTAACTAATCTCTATGAATTTCTTAAAAATGGGACTTCTTCCCAAAATCATCATTGCAATCATCCTGGGTGTCATCTTCGGTAACTTTATGCCGATGCCGCTTGTTCGTTGTTTTATAACATTTAACGACATATTCAGCCAGTTCCTTGGTTTCATGATTCCGTTAATCATTATGGGACTTGTAACCCCTGCCATCGCCGACATTGGCAAAGGTGCAGGCAAACTGCTCATAGTAACGGTGCTGATAGCTTATTTCGACACTGTGCTGGCAGGTGTTCTTGCTTACGGAACAGGCTCCGTATTGTTTCCTTCTATGGTTGAATCGGCTGCCGCTCCTACCGATGTGGCTCAGCCTGAAAAGATTCTCCCCTACTTCACCGTATCCATTCCTCCAATGTTCGACGTTATGACCGGACTTGTGTTCTCTTTTATGGCTGGTCTGGGTGCTGCATACACTAATGCCATATCATTAAAGGGTATATTCGATGATTTCCGCAAAATTATTACCAAGACTATTGCCGAAGCCATCATTCCACTTCTGCCGCTTTACATCTTCGGCATATTCCTTAACATGACTATCTCAGGACAGGCATTCCATATAATGAGCGTATTCGCAATGATTATATGCGTTATCGTGGTTCTGCATTTCCTGATTATGATTTACGAGTTCATCATTGCCGGTGCTGTGGTTAAGAAGAATCCTTTCCGTCTGTTATGGACAATGGTCGGAGCTTATCTCACAGCCTTAGGAACTTCCTCGTCGGCAGCAACAATACCTGTAACCTACGAACGTACAGTAAAGAATGGTGTGAGCGAGGATATAGCGGGTTTCGTCGTTCCTCTGTGTGCAACAATACACATGTCGGGCAGCGCCATGAAGATAACTGCATGTGCCCTTACCATCTGTATGCTTAACGGCATGGAATATTCACTGCCACTGTTCATACATTTCATAATGATGCTTGCCATAATAATGGTTGCTGCACCTGGCGTTCCCGGTGGTGCCGTAATGGCTGCACTGGCACCGCTGTCATCAATACTTGGTTTCAGTGTGGAAGACCAGGCACTTATGATTGCTCTTTACATTGCCATGGACAGTTTCGGTACTGCATGTAACGTTACGGGCGACGGTGCCATCGCCATCGTGGTGGATAAGATATTCAAGAACAAACTGAAAGAAGCCAAAGTTTCCGAGTAATAAGACTCGTTTTGTGTAGAAATTTTAGTAAGTTTGCAGAAAATAATAATATAATGATTATGAAATCTTACGTTTTCCCCGGTGATATCGAAGAGGATATAAGACAGATTGCCGCACAGGAAATACCATATATGCGCACAGCTGACTTTTCTGCTCTCGTTAAAGACTGCGAACAGATGCTTCTGTCGCTCATTAACTGTAAAGGAGGAAAAGTTATTCCGTTCACAGCATCGGGTACAGGTGCGATGGATGCAATAGTAAACAACTATGTTACCGCACTCGGAGGTACTGCCCTTGTGATAATTGGAGGAGGGTTTGGCAGAAGATGGAAGAACTTATGCGAATACTATGGTGTGGAAAGTCAGGCTTTCGAAGTTCCTTTTGCCAAGGATATAGATTACGAAGCACTTGAGCAGCGCGTTATCGAAATAAAACCTTCGGTACTGCTGTGCCAGCATCATGAGACATCTACGGGCGAACTGTTCAACATCCAGAAGATTTCCGAAATATGTAAGAGACATGGCGTACATCTTATTACCGACGTAATAAGTTCGTTCCTTGCCGATCCTTTCGACATGGATGCCCTCGGCATAGATATCTGCGTAACAAGCAGCCAGAAGGGACTTAACATTGCTCCGGGACTGTCGTTCGCCATCATATCATCACGCCTTGACGGATATAAGTTCGAACATAAGGGATTCTACTTTGACTTTGAGGAGAACTTAAAGAATCTTACTCGAGGACAGACTCCGTACAGTCCGGCTACAACATTGTTTATGCAGCTGCACGAACGCCTTAAGCGCGATGTTGCATTAGGAACAAAAAAGATTATTGCATCTGTTCGTCACAAGGCTCTTTATTTCCGTGAACTGTGCAAGAAAAACGGATGGGAAGTTCCATGCGAAGTTCCTTCAAACTGTATAACAGGATTCTTTGTACATCGTAACGGTGACATTCTGTTCACAGAACTCATGAAGCGCGGAATTTACATCATGCCTGGCGGAACACCTCATTATTTCAGAGTGTCGCATCTGGGACTTCAGACAGACGAAGAACTTGAAACGCTGGCACACGAGATAAAGGCAATAGAAACAGCAAATTATTAATAATAACAACTATACTATGGAAAAGAAGAAAGTAAGAGTGTTTACATCGGGCAGTTTCGACCTGTTCCACGTAGGACATCTTAATATTCTGCAAAAATCAGCAGCTCTTGGTGACGAACTTATTGTAGGTGTGAGCACCGACGAGCTTATAGAGGAATACAAGGGTATGAAACCTATTATTCCGTTCGAACAGCGCATACGCATCGTAGAATCTATCGGATGTGTTACAAAGGCTGTAAAGCAGGTAAAACTTACCGAGATTGCACAGCTCAAGCGCGAAGACATCGACATCGTTACAATTGGTGACGACTGGGAGAACAAATATCTTGAGGGTCTGGAATGGATGAAGAGTCAGCCCGGAAAAAAAGTTGTTTACTTCCCATATACCCCTGGCATCAGTACAACAACAATAAAACGTACTATCATTGAGTCGGCCGGTGACATAATCAAGGCTGCCATGAAGCGCGAGGAAGAAATAGACAAGAACTGGAAAGAGGACAAACGTCCTGGAGAGAAATAAACTCAAAGTTCCTTACAATAAGAACTGTCTGCATTATATTACGATTTGCAGACAGTTTTTTTATGTCTAAACAAATACAGACATCTATATAAAAACAAATCCCTGCAGTAAGAAACAATGCTGCAGGGATTTATAATGTTATACTAAATTCTGTAATTATAGGAATAAGAATAAGAGAGGAATACAGATACCTATCAGTAATTCTATTCCGCCACGGCCTATAAGACCTTTACGGCCCTTAATCATTATAATACCTGTAAGAGTTATCACAATGAGTCCTACGGCAAATATATCCGAAAACGTTGTCCACCAGCTTCCGGGATTATAATGAAGACCTGTCAATGCGCTTAAGAACGGACGCGGAGAAACCTTCTCGTATACAGCGTTCTTTGTTTTAAGGTCGATTTCGACATTAGAACCACCCTTCAGAAATACCTTCATCTGACCTTCTGCGGGGAAATAATGCTTTGTATAATTATCGGCCTCATCAATATCGGCAAGTATATTGCTAACTACAAAATTCTTATCTATCTGAGCCTGTGCAGGAAGATTCTTCTCAATCTTATACTCTGTACGATCAACAGAATAATTAGGATTAAATGATCTTCTGTGGTTAAGACAAAGACCTGAAATGGCATAGATAAGAATCATACCAGCCAGAAAATAAGAAAGATCGCGATGGATGTATCGCGACCATTTCCTTATATTATTCATCATAATTACTTAGCTGCGTGTGTCTTAGCTACAACATAGTAATAAGAAAGGTAAGCCTTGCCTTCTTTAGCTTCTCTTTCCTTTATCATCTTTCTCTGTTCTGCAATCTGATCAGCAATAGTGTTGCTCTTTACACCCTTAGCCTTCTTAGAAGCATCGCATCCGCCTTCGCCATGACCGTGCTGCTTTTCTTCTTTCTGCTGAGCCTTAATGTTAGCTTCTCTTTCTGCAAGAGCTGCCTCATCTACTCTGCTCTCCATAAGTGTACCTTCAACATCTACGATGCTGTTCTTATATTCTTCCTTGAACTTATCGCCTTCGGGAGCCATTACAAGCAGTATCTTTGTGCTATCGTTACCCATGAGGTGCATCTTCTTCTGACCGTGCTGGCAAACGTGGAAACAGATTGCTTCTACCTTAACTGTCTTGCCTACAAGTGAATCTGCATTTGCAAGTACTTCTTCAACTTCCATTACAGAATCCTGAACTGCTTCTGCCTGTGCAGCATCTGTCTCTGCCTTCTTGTTACCACCACATGATGCTGTAAACAACATAGCTACTGCTGCGAGTGCTACTGCGAATTTCTTTGTCTTCATTTTCTAATTTGTTTTTTGTTAATAATTCAATTATGATTTTTCTGTAATAATACTTTTTGCAAATATACATCATTTAATTCGATTTCCTAATCATAATTTGTAGGTAAATGTTACTTTCAGAGGCTTTTATAATATACAAAATGCAATTTTTTAGATTGTTACAAGCATTTTGTTATTAACCATATATTCTCAATTGTCACGAATAATGATATCCGACACGATACATTACCACAAAACATTGTCAATACTACATATATAATCCGAGCAAGAAAAGAATCGCCTGCCATCGTATTAACGAAAGCAGGCGAAACATATATCCGTATGTTATATTTTACTTAACTTTTCTTGATGCCTTAACAAAATATGTTATCAACAGAGCGTATGCAATGATAGCACATACTTCTGACATTGTATTTGCCATCCATTCGCTATTAACAAGGTTCACGCCACCGAAACGAAGCAGTGCGCTGAACACACCCATAAGTGCACCACCGGCAATGAAACCTGATGCAAGAAGTGTTCCCTTTTCTTCGCGTGCGGCAACTTCTTCCTTGCTGCCCTTACGTGTTACAAGCCAGTGTGCTATACCACCAACAAGCAGCGGGAGGTTAAGCTGAATAGGAATGAACATTCCAAGTGCAAACGGAAGTGCCGGAATGTTGATGAATGTAAGTACTATTGCGATTACAGCACCTATTGCATACAGTGTCCAAGGAGCACCAACACCGTTCATAAGAGGATCGATTACGGCTGCCATAGCATTAGCCTGAGGAGCTGCAAACTGTCCAGAATCGAATCCGTATGTTTCGTTGAGAAGCATCATCACACCGCCTACAGTAGCTGCTGACACCAGTGTTCCGAGGAACTTCCATATTTCCTGTTTCTTAGGTGTC
The DNA here is from genome assembly GCA_020026195.1 of Prevotella sp. Taxonomy (GTDB): domain Bacteria; phylum Bacteroidota; class Bacteroidia; order Bacteroidales; family Bacteroidaceae; genus Prevotella. The sequence goes on along the minus strand of JAHHQW010000038.1, from coordinate 12,248 downwards.
GTACCGAGCCAGTAACCTATCTTAAGGTCGGTTATAAAGCTTCCTGCCATAGAAAGTGCCGTACATACTACACCACCCATGATAAGTGCTGCAAGCATACCGCCTGAACCTTTGAGACCAACGGCTACCATAACAACAGACGCAAGGATAAGCGTCATAAGTGTCATTCCTGATACGGGGTTACTACCTACGATTGCAATAGCATTGGCTGCAACTGTTGTAAAGAGGAATGCTATGAATGTTACAAGTACAATGGCTACAAGTGCAAACATAAGGTTCTGATCGAGCACGCCGAAGAAGAAGAACACGAATGTAATAAGGATTGTTGCGATTGATGCAATGGCAACGAATTTGAAAGAGATATCTTTCTGTGTACGTGGCACGTCTGCATCGCCCTTGCCCTTTCCTTTCATCTCATTGGCTGCAAGTCCTACGGCACTCTTAATGATACCCCAAGACTTTATGATACCTATGATACCGGCCATTGCTATACCGCCGATACCTATACTCTTACCGTATGCATTATATATCTGTTCTGGAGACATATCGCCTACGGCAGCCGTAATGGTCGGGTCCCACATATTAAGTACGTCACCGCTAAAAAGAAGTCCCATACCGGGAACTACTATCCACCAAACGAACATTGTACCAAGACAGATGATGAATGTATATTTCAATCCGATAATGTATCCGAGACCAAGGATGGCTGCACTGGTATTAATCTTAAATACAAGTTTTGCCTTGTCGGCTATCATCTCGCCCAAACCAAAGATACGCGATGTAAACTGCTCGTTCCAAAGTCCGAACGTAGCAACTGCAAAGTCGTACAGACCTCCGATGGCACCTGCAAAGAGCAGCGGTTTTGCCTGACTTCCGCCCTTTTCTCCCGATACAAGAACCTGTGTAGTGGCTGTTGCCTCAGGGAAAGGATATTTACCATGCATATCGCTTACAAAATACTTTCTAAAAGGAATAAGGAATAAAATTCCGATGATACCACCAAGAAGTGAGCTAATGAATATCTTAATGAATGAAGCTGAAATCTCAGGATATTTAGCCTGTAGAATGTAAATGGCGGGCAGTGTGAAGATGGCTCCGGCAACTACGGCACCAGAACAAGCTCCGATACTCTGAATGATGACGTTCTCACCCAGTGCATTCTTACGTTTTGCAGCCGTAGACACGCCAACGGCAATAATTGCAATAGGTATTGCTGCCTCGAACACCTGTCCTACCTTAAGACCAAGGTAAGCAGCCGCAGCTGAGAATAACATTGCCATGATGACACCAAATGTAACCGACCATGCGTTTACTTCTGGATACACCTGACCAGGTTTCATAATTGGTTCGTAATGCTCGCCCGGTTTCAGTTCCCTGAACGCATTTTCGGGCAGCTTAATCTGTTCCTTCTGTTTCTGTTCCATTTTTTCGTAGTATTGTTGTTATATTAATGTTTACTGAAAAGGTTACGGAAGAAGAACTTAACATGACGCAGCACGGTAGGTATCTTTCCATAATATTTAGACATGATGTGATAACGCTCCACAAGTGACTCTTTATGATGTGCCGTAGTTGCTCCTTCTTCAAGGTAATGCGCCACAGTGGCGTGAAGATTCTTAATATCAAGTTTATGCTTGTCGGCATAGTGAAGCACACGTATACACCAGTCAACATCGGCAGAATAGCGATACATAAGATTGTATTTGTTATGCTTTGCTATATCGGTTCGTACATAGAATGCCTGATGGCATACTAACATTCCGTTGCGGAACGAACGCCAGTCAAGACGTTCCGGAGGTGTAAGACGACGACGATAAAGGACCTTTCCTGTACGGTCTACAATATCTGTATCACCATAAAGTACGGCAGGCATGGGATATCCGTCTTTCTTTATTCCTTCAAGGTCGGCTGTCTCTACGATATTCTCTAATGTATGTTCATCAGGAAGACTGTCTCCTGCATTAAGGAACAGCACATAATCACCCTTTGCCCTTTCAAGCCCCTTATTCATGGCATCGTATATACCTTCGTCGGGCTCTGACGAAATACTTACATCGTGTCCGTTAACCGACGTATAACTGGCCTCCATATAGTCTTTTGCCTTCAAGAGTGTATCGTCGGTAGAGGCTCCGTCAATAATAAGATGTTCTACATTGCCGTAAGTCTGACTTAAGACACTGCTGAGTGTCGCATCAATTACTTTTGCGGCGTTATATGTAATTGTAATTATAGAAAACTTAATCATAAGATTATGTTTATTTGTTTTTCAAAGTTCTTTCGTAAACGTCTATGTACTTCATTGCTACGGAACGCTGTGAATAATGTGAAGCGACTTTACTTACAGCATTGCTGCTTAACTGCTGATAATCACTTTCGTGAAGCACCCAGTACATTCCGGCTGCAAGGTCATCGGCTGACTTGTATTCAGCCACATATCCGTTTTGTTTGTGGTCTATTTCTTCGGGAATCCCTCCTACATTGAAACCTACGCACGGTACTCCGCACGACATTGCTTCCATGATGGTATTTGGAAGATTCTCTGACAGTGACGGTAACACGAATATGTCTGCCGAATTGTATAGTACGGCCATTTTCTTCTCATCACTTATATAACTGATGGGATATACAGGGAAGGTAAACGAATCGCGAAGCTCATCGGCAGAACCACCCAGTATAACAACTCCTGTATTCTTTAGCATTTCAGGATGACGTTCTGCCATCTTCCTACAAGCCTCCATAAGGTAATCCATTCCTTTATACTTATTTGTGACACGCTGTGCCGCAAACAAGATAAGACGTTTGTCCGTTGGGAGTCCTGCTATACGACGTGCAGAATTCTTATCCTGTGGTGCAAACTTTTTATTGTCTATGGGATTGGGGATGCTGACGATACTCTGTTTTTTAAGCAGAGCACTTTTTGAAGCTTCAGAGGAAAGCCAGTTACTACATGTAACGAAATTTATCTTATACTCGTTTAATAGTTTCTGCTTGCGTTTCCAAGTCTTTGCCGAAAGATCGTGCTCCGACCCTCCACCTGGCAAAAGAGGACAATGATTACACCCGGTATGAAAACGAGTACAGTCGAGTGTTACATGACATATAGATGTTGCGGGCCAGATGTCGTGCATTGTCCAAACCACCTTTTTGCCACTGCGTAATATGGCACGTATGTTTTTTAAAGACAGCATGCCCTGGTTAATCCAGTGGAAATGTATAATATCGGCTTCCTGAAACTCTCTAAGCCCTGTGATATCAGTTCCATGTGATGCATTGTCAATATCAAAAAGATGATTTTTGGAGAAATGAAGATGAAAAAATATACCCAGACGCTCTGCGAGAAAATTCTTTTTGCGCTGCAATGATGTCTGCGTGCCGACAACAGTAAAGCTGCCGGTTTCTTTATTCATGACAGCCATCTTTGCCTTTACCCCACTGCAATTGAGAGCTTCGACAAGACGTCCTGCCGCTACTGCGGCTCCGCCACTTTTCTCACTTGTATTAACAATCAGTACATTCATTTCGTCTGCATATTGGCACAAAGATAACACATGTAGGCGTTATTTCAAAATATATACAATAGAAATATGGTACTAAAATAGCAAATGCACGAGCATACATGCATTTAAAGCTTTATGTTTTTATGATTATAAAAAAATCTGCCGTTTGATTAATGACAGATTATATATCGTGTAAGATATTGGTTAAATCAGAATTCAACTTTACTTACATTTATGTCTGAACGAAGGAAAACTCTTGCCGAGAGCTTAAACTTTTCGGGATTCTCCGTAGTAAGATATCGACACGAGGCATTCTTTGTACAACGTTCGTCAATTTCTGGATGCCGCTGAAGATAATCTTTTAAACTTTTAGCAACATACTCTCCCTGGGGAATCAGACTGACATTAGAAGGCACATACTTTCTAATCTTATCAAGAAGCAGAGGATAATGTGTACAACCGAGTATTATGGTGTCAATATCTGCATCACGCTCCATTAATTCATCCACTCTCTTCTTAACAAAATAATCAGCACCTTCTGATGCATACTCTCCGTATTCTACAAGTGGTACCCACATTGGACATGCCTCTCCCACTACAGTGATGTCTGGAAAGAGCTTCGCAACCTCAAGTTTATAGCTTTCGCTCTTTATCGTTCCTTCTGTAGCAAATACTCCCACATGGCGTGTCTTTGTCATACTGCCCACACATTCCGCTGTGGGACGTATTACACCCAGCACACGACGTGTAGAATCAATGTGAGGAAGGTCTTTCTGCTGTATGGTTCGAAGAGCTTTCGCTGACGCCGTATTACAAGCTATAATAACAAGACTGCAACCTTCATCGAAAAGATGCTGCACTGCCTGTAGCGTAAACTTGTAAACGATGTCGAACGAACGAGGACCATAGGGCGCACGGGCATTGTCACCGAGATATATGTAATCATATTCCGGCAAAAGAGCGCGGAACTTATCTAATATAGTAAGTCCGCCATATCCCGAATCAAAAACCCCTATAGGACCTCTATTACTTTGCACCATTCAGTACATTTTTTACCAAACTGTTAATGTCTTCACCCATGGCATTATCAATGTATGGGCACGCGTTGTTATCGGTATTTATTACGATTGCGTAACCTCTGTCTTTTCCGATTATGGCAAGTACATCTGAAATCTTTTTATGTACAGACTTCATGGCCTGTTCTTCGGCCTCTTCAAGAAGACGTGCTGCTTTAGCACGAAAATCAATATTCTTCTGCATCAGTTCCTGCAGTTCTGTCTGACGTTTCTGAAGAATAATTGGGGCAAAGTCTTTCTGACCTTCCAGAAAAGCTTCATATTTACGATTAAACTCTTCTTCTACACGCTTTGTTTCTGCATCGTACTGTGTACGTAACTTGTCCATATCAGACATTACGGCTGCATATTCGGGCATAGACTTCAATGCTTCATCGTAACTGAAATACGCAAATTTTATCTGTGCATCGGCAATAAACGGAAATACCGACAGTATAAGAAAGAGAAATAGTTTTTTCATTTTATTCTACGATTGTGCATTAATATTAAAATTCGGAAAGGAGCTAATGAAATAACACCTGCCTTTCTGAATTAAAAATACTCCCTCCCCGTACGTGTCTGGAGAGGGAGTTGTGAATTATTGTTATTAAACAAATTATTTCATTGTGTTGAGCTGAGTCTTTACCTCTGTGGTAACATCCTTGCTCAATGTTTCGCTGATATATGGAATGCCACTTGTTACATCCATAATATATACATAGCCACCATTCTTACCTACAGCCTTGATGGCTTCACGAATCTTAAGTTCGAGGGGCTGCATTTTTTCCTGCATAAGTTTGTTAAGATTCTGCTGATTGTCCTGGAATGTCTGCTGAATCTTCTGGTACATAGTCTGAAGGTTCTGCTCTGTTTCCTGCTGCTTTGTAGCATTCATTGTGCTCTTTGTCTTGTCGTATTCGTCAGCCATACGCTGGAATTCGTCCTGCATGCTCTTGAGGTCGTTTTCATACTGCTTCTGTGTTGCTTCGATTTCGCCTCTTGCCTTAATAAACTCGGGCATTGAAGATAATACTTCCTGTGAATTAACGTGTCCGAACTTCTGTGCCATAACTGACAGAGGTGCACATAACATCAAAACCAATAATAACTTTTTCATGTCTGTTCTTTTGTTTTATTTTATTAATATTTTATTTATTCTTAGCGTTCTGAATACCCTAACTTAGAGAGTACTTCATTACTGATATCTATCTTAGGTGAACCGAAAATTATACCTGTATTGGATGCACGATCGATTACAAGCTGGTAACCTCGATAATCTGCAATATCTTTAACAGCATTGTAAATCTCATCCTGTATAGGTGTCATCAGACTGGTACGTTTCTTGAAGAGTTCGCCCTCAGGACCGAAATATTTGCGTTTCAGTTCGCCAGCTTCTTTTTCTTTTTTCATTATTTCTTCCTGACGTTTCTGCTTCTGCTGTTCTGAAAGAAATACTACTTCATTCTGATAATTCTTATACATTGTCTGTGCCTCAACATTAAGAGCCTCAACTTCAGCCATCCATTTCTTTGAAACCTGATTGAGCTGCTCGTTTGCACGTTCATATGCGGGAATATTTTTGAGGATGTATTCCATATCTACTAATGCATATTTCTGTGCACTTGCTCCTACAATCATCATAAGGAGCATGCCTATCATCATTATTCTTTTCATAATTCTTTATGTTTTTATTGTTAGAACTCTTGTCCAAGTACGAAATGGAACTGTGCTCCACCTCTCTTACCGAACACTTTATCAAAACCATAACCCCAGTCAACACCCATAAGTCCGACCATCGGAAGGAAGACACGAGCACCTACACCGGCAGAACGTTTCATGTCGAACGGATTAAACTTCTTAGTATCATCCCATGCATTACCAGCCTCAAGGAATGTAAGTCCGTAAATTGTGGTATTTCCGAGCATAAGCGGGTAACGAAGTTCAAGTGAGAATCTGTCGTATGCATAACCTGCATATCCACGAGGAGTAAGACTACCATTATCGTAACCACGAAGTCCGATTGTCTCATCTGCATATCCCATTGAGTAACCACTCATACCGTCACCACCCATGTAATAGGTTTCAAACGGAGACTTCTTATGTTTGTTGTATGAACCTAAGAGTCCGAATTCTACTCGTGTCATAAGTACCAGACACTTCTGTCCGTTAGTAAGAGCTGTATATGTACGAGCCTTAAACTTCCATTTATTGTATTCAATCCATCTGTACTTCTCCTGCTGCTCATCAATAAAGTGCGGTGACTTAGGATTTGTTGCAAGATTCTTATAATCTTTTCCATCCCAAAGTGACCATGGCGGTGTAAGAGTTACTGATGCGCTAAATTCAGAACCACTTCTCGGATAAAGATTATTATCTGTTGATACACGTGACAGAGTAATTCCTAAGTTAAGGTTATTACAGTTACCATTTGATACAAGGAAGTAACGCCAGTTTCTAAGCATATATCTCTGATAAGACAACTGAATAGAAAGCTGGAAGTAGTCATCCGGCCAACGCAAATTACGTCCCCATCCTACAGAAACACCAAGAAGTTTTACGTACTTGTCTGGATCGTAGAAATCTTCGTAGTTATTATATATACCTCCATAGCTACCATATCCTCCGTCGTAATAGTTATAATAGTTATTCTGCCATGCCTGATTGTAATAATTACCAGATACGTCGGTCTGCTTAGAATAATATGTACCTACACTGAACTGAATTGGGCGTTTGCCACCGAACCAGTTTGTAGAATACGATACATTGTAAGACTGATAGTAACGTCCATTGGTCTGCGCACCTATAGAAAGGACTTCGCCATCACCTATAGGCATGATACCACGATGTTCCTTATTCTTATTAAAGAGGTTACGCATTGAGAAGTTGTTAAGCTTAAGACCAATACGTCCAATAACACCTGTCTGTCCCCATCCGAGAGAGAACTCAACCTGGTCGTTGTTCTTCTGTTCCAGATTCCAGTTAATGTCTACTGTTCCGTCTTCGTAATTAGGTTTAACATCTGGCGATACTTTTTCAGGATCGAAATGTCCCATTGAAGCAAGCTCACGTGCAGAACGCATGATGGCATCCCTAGAGAAAAGATCACCCGGCTTAGTACGAAGCTCTCGACGAATGACATTTTCGTAAAGACGTTCGTTACCAGCAATACGAACATGATTGATGTGTGCCTGCTTTCCTTCATAGATACGCATCTCAAGATCGACAGAGTCACCAACAATGTTAATTTCTGTAGGCTGAAGGTTATAGAACAAATATCCGTTATTCCAATAGTTATTACCTACAGCATCATCATCTTCAGAGAGACGCTTATTCATAAGTTTCTGATTGTAAACATCACCCTTTTTCATTCCAAGCACCTGATTGAGGTAATCTGTTGAAAAGACTGTATTACCGGCCCATGAAATGTCACGAATGAAATATTTCTTACCTTCATATACCTTAATATAAAGGTTTACATGTTTGTTATCTGCATTCCATACACTGTCTTTTACAATTCGTGCATCACGATAACCAAGCTCATTGTATTTAAGAATAAGATCATCAAGACATGTTTTGTAACGCTCAGGAGTAAATTTCTTTGCTTTTAAGAAAGAAGAAAGTTTTCCAGCCTCATGTATCTTCTTAAACACGCCTTTCTTGAAAAGTCCACCCTTTATCTTTCGGTCAGAAAGATTTTCATTACCTTCAATAATGATGTTTCTTACTTTCATCTTCTCTTTCTTATCAACGATAAAATCGAGAATCATATAATTTTTATTGAGAACATCATCACGCTGAATAATTGATATTTCTACATTATTATATCCTTTGTTTTCGAAATATCTGGTAGCAATGATTTTTGCACGATCCAGCATATTAGGATTTACCTGTCCACCCTTTATCAGTCCTATCTTTTCTTCCAGATCCTCACGCTCCGTCTTCTTCAATCCCGAGAAATTTATCTCAGAAACACGAGGACGAACTGCAAGATGAACGTGCAGATAAATCTTATCGCCTACTATAGAATCGGCAGCTATAGATACATCGGAAAATAATCCCTGCTTCCAATATCTACGAACTGCATCAGTTATCTGACTGCCTGGAACACTTATCTTCTGTCCAATAGACAGTCCTGATACTCCAGTAAGCATATAGTCTTCACCATCAACGCCAGAAACTTCAATACCTCCTATTTCATAAGTATGAGAAGCACCAGCATAGTTAATTTCAGGATTTACTATTTTCTGCTGAGCGTGCATCGCAGATCCTGCTGCACAAAATATCACGAACAGCGCGTACAGACGAAAAGAAATAAGAGAGGTTAATCTCTTGTTTTTATTTCTCATATATATTGTTGTCTTCTTTATTATCATTACTACTTGTTTTCCTCTACCTGTGCTTCTGTTTTTCCGAAACGACGCTGGCGATTGTTATAACTTTCAATAGCTTTATGCAGGTCGTCTTCGCTGAAATCAGGCCAGTATGTATCACAGAAATAAAGTTCTGAGTATGCTATCTGCCACAGGAGATAATTTGATATACGAAGTTCACCTCCTGTACGTATCAGCAAGTCGGGATCGGGCATAAAGTTTGTTGTCATATGCTCGCTTACAAGTTCTTCAGATATCTCACTTTCCTTAATTATGCCCTTCTGTACATCAGATGCTATCTTTTTTACAGCTTCTGTAATCTCCCAACGCGAAGAATAGCTTAAAGCAACAACCATAGTCATCTTATCGTTAGCTGCTGTATGTTCCATTGTCTCGCGAAGTTTGTCCTGCACATCCTGTGGAAGACGTTCCATATCGCCAATAACACGGAAACGTACATTATTCTTCATGAATATTTCATCTTCGAGAGATGTAAGAACCAATGACATCAGTGCAGCCACTTCTGTTTCCGGACGATTCCAATTTTCTGTTGAAAAAGTATATAAGGTAAGGAATTTTACTCCAAGACGTGTACATTCGGACGTAATACGACGAACAGCCTCTACTCCTTCCTGATGTCCGTAACTACGAGGTTTGTTTCTCTCTGTAGCCCAACGGCCATTACCATCCATAATAATGGCTATATGCTCTGGTATATGTTGCATTTTAGTTATTTCAGTCATAATATTAATCTTTATTACATGTGGTACATTTAGGCATAAAGCTGTAAGTCACCATTATTTGTAACGTACTGTATGCGTCTTTATTTTTAAACATTCCAGTACTTTTAATTTTATAAGGGTCCTGCACACCATCAAGTTTATCGCTAGTAGAGAAATGCATTGCCCATTCAAGCGTTAAGTTAAGTCTCTTAGCTATCTTATATTTAACGCCAACTCCTATTGGAAAATTTACTGCAAAAGCACTCTTGTCTTCAGTCTTTACATACGTACCTCCCAATCCAAGGAAAATAAATGGTGTAAAGCGTTTTGCCCCACGATAGTCCATACCTGTTCCATAAGGGAAGAAATTATATTCGTATGTGAGAGATAAGTCTATAAGATCATTATCAAATTCATAAGGTGTAGAAACGTAATCAGGATAGTATGTATCGACATCAGATGATGATCCTTTCATCTTTCCATAAAGCATATTAAGTTTCAATCCCATATAAGGGTTAAATATTCTTCTTAAAACTATTGATGCCGAAGGCTGGATATCTTTAACTATACTGCTGTTAAAATCACCTACATAAGAAGTCATACCGAGTCCAGCACCAATCTCCATCTTATACTCATCATCGTACTGAGCATAAATAGAGAGGTTAAACATAAATGCCGTTATAAGGACAAGGTATTTTTTCATATTATAATATTAGTTTTTATTTTCCCATGCAAGACCATTAAGACGACCACGCCATATTTGTCCTGTTTCTCCACAAAGAAGCCAAATATTATGTTCACCATCTGTTGTCAAGGCAAACGATTTATCGCACATAAATCTGAAGGGGAATATAAATCGTTCGTCTTTCAACCATGTAATTCCGCCATCCTTACTGAAATAAATCTGATTAAATACCAGTTTATCTGCACTGGCTGCATCTCCACCAAGCGCATAGAGGCCATCAGCATAAGCAACGACTTTAAGACCTATTAATCGTGGAAGACGATAACGTAACTTAGATGTCTGCTCTATATAATTCCATGCATGATTTTCAGTAGTAGATGTATATTCAACAAGTCTGCTCCATACTGAAGCATATTTATCAGTTACATCATCACGATTACCTACTATCGTCAGACGTGCAATACCTTCATTTGTTTTTAATGGAGATGTCATGAAACTAATTTCCTGAGCAGGAAGCAACGAGCTATTATCCCCCAACATCTCATCAACCCATGTATGACAATTATCAATAGATTTCTTTACTCTATTAGAAGTCAAGGCATAAATTGTATTATTATCACTGCCAGCAAGTCGATTAATTTCTCCAGATGAATTTTCTTCTTTCCATACGGAAGCATCGTCTGAGCTTAAGATCTTTCCATTGCTAATAATAAAGAAACGATCTCCACTGACAATCGCATTTTTATATGCTTCTGCATCAAAAGATTCTGTCATTTTTGTCCAAACAGCAGGAGCATTCATTGAAGATACATGAACTTCCGTTGTTCCATTAATCTTTACAAATGCCACAAGATCCTTGCCCCTTGTAACCAACTTCATGTCTTCTGAGTTAGCAAATATTTCGTTCTCACCAATAAAATTCCACACGAATTTATCAGCAAGTTCCTTATGTACATTTACCTTGACCTTATAGTCTCTTGAATATTTACCATCAATAGAAACAACTTTTACTATTCTCTCTGTCGTAAAATTAAGAGAGTCGTTCGACAAGATAGTACTAAGAGAATCGCTTGTTGCAGACTTAATGAACAGATTGCCACTCTTTGCTGTAGTTATAGCACAAATAAGATGCTTAGCATCTGTACCAACTGGAAGTGAGTCTGGGTTGTAAATCTCGTTTCTTGTCTGATCTATATAGAAATGATATTTTTTGCCATCTTCCTTTTTCATGTAAATACTATCTCTACCATCAGATGTGTATGTCTTATGGTATGTATTGAAGTTCGTTACAGAAAAAGATGTAATCGCAGTATCGCTATAGTATGTAACGTCCACATCTGCATCTTCCATGCAGGAACCAAAAAATACTGTTACAAACAACAACAATGCTGATATTTTAATAATTCTTTCCATCCAATAGTATTTTTGTTTTAGCTGCAAATTTACTGAGAATTCTGCAAATAAAGCACTTTTAGGGATTTAATTGCCATATATTAGGTGTAAAACGTTTTTTTTAAGAGCTATTTACGTATTTTGTGGATTTTGCAGATAACAAAAAATGAGGACTGCATAATCACTTATACAGTCCTCAATAACATTTTCAATGTCGGTATACACTTCAAGTGTACTTACGCGGTAAATATTGCAACCGTGGCCAGCATCGAAATAGTTTCAAAATCTAAAAACATAATCTTACCCTAAATCTATAAAACTACTAACCTAAATGAAAAACATACGCTCTCTCGAACGCGTTGCAAAGATAATGCTTTTGTGTGCGCACACAAAGGATTTATCACGATTATTTATGCAATATATCATTATTTTGATACAAATCAATGAATTTATATTATTAAGCCTTATAATGGTACAATAGTTCGTTAAAAATTAGCCCAGCCTAAACGGCTCTGGCAGTAAATAAA
>JAHHQW010000037.1 GCA_020026195.1 Prevotella sp. | reverse complement strand
AGATACTGTGCTTGAAGAATATCTCGCAAAAATGGGCTTTTTAAGGGACGACTATGATAGATTTTAAAATGTTTCGTATTCGTTATTGTGATGGCGGTAATGTACATATACAATAAAATATATTGCAGAATCGTTATTATTAAAAAAATCAATGCAGAGATACTTTATATATTTTGCTTACGACGGAACAAACTATCATGGCTGGCAGATACAGCCAGCTGATAATTCTGTGCAGGAAACTATGCAGAAAGCTCTTTCTATGATTTTACGTGAGGACATAGAAATTGTAGGAGCAGGACGAACTGATACAGGTGTTCATGCCGAACATATGGCTGCTCATTTTGATACAGAGAAAGAGTTTGATAAAGATAAACTTGTTGCCAAGCTAAACAGTTTGTTGCCCCGTGACATAGCTGTCTTTGACATTGTTCCGGTATCTGATGATATGCATGCCCGTTTCAGTGCTACATTCCGCCGTTACCGTTATTATATACACACTCGTAAAGATCCTTTTTCAAGACAGTACAGTTGTGAATTGCGCTATCCTTTAGATTTTGATCTTATGAATGAGGCTGCAAGGATTCTCTGTACATATAAGGATTTTGGAGCTTTCTGCAAGACTCACACTGATGTTAAGACAACATTATGCGATGTGATGAAGGCAGAGTGGGTAAGAATTGATGATCACCGATGGTATTTTGAGATACAGGCTAACAGATTCTTACGTAATATGGTGCGTGCTGTAGTAGGGACCCTCGTAGATGTAGGTCGTCACCGTATAACTCTTGATGAATTCCGTAAGGTAATAGAATGTGGAAATAGGAGCAGGGCAGGTGAGAGTATGCCGGCAAATGCATTGTTCTTAGTAGAAGTAGGTTACTAATTAGTTAAATAGCTATAAATATTAACACTATTCATTGCATTTGTAATTTAAATTTCTAAATTTGTAAACTAATCATTAAAACAAAAATAAATGACAACAGGAATAATTATTTTGATTGTAGTTGCCCTTATTGTTATTTGGGGCATCAGTCTTTACAACAACCTTGTACGTATGCGCAATAATCGTGAGAACGCTTTTGCCAATATAGACGTACAGTTGAAACAGCGTCACGATCTTATACCGCAGTTGGTTGAAACTGTAAAAGGATATGCTAAGCATGAGAGTGGAGTTCTTGAGCGTGTAACACAGGCTCGTTCTGCTGCAATGTCTGCAACAACTACAAATGAGAAGGTACAGGCAGAGAATCTTCTTTCAAGTGCTCTTTCTGGTTTGAAGGTTCAGCTTGAGGCTTATCCGGAACTGAAAGCTAACCAGAACTTTATGCAGCTTCAGAGCGAAATCTCTGATGTAGAGAATAAACTTGCTGCAGTACGCCGTTTCTTCAATTCTGCTACACGCGAGCTGAATAATGCCGTACAGACATTCCCTTCTAATATCATTGCTGGCATGACAGGCTTCCATAAAGAACCTATGTTCGAAATTCCTGAAACTGACCGTGCCACAATGGATAAGGCTCCCGAAATAAAGTTCTAAGCCCGCAGGTAGTATGAGGTATGTAGGAATGATGACGCAGGTAAGGCGCAATAACCAACTGAGTATATTGCTTCTGCTTATGTTTCCGCTTATTATTCTGGGCGTGACATGGCTCTTCTTTGCCTTGCTGAATTATTTTGGTAACGGATATTATAACCAGTATGGTGAGTTTGTCAATCAGCTCAATGCTGATGATGTAAATGCAGCTTTCCTTAATGCTCTTCCATGGGTAGTCGGAACTGTGGTTGTCTGGTTCGTGATAGCTTATTTCACTAACACTTCGATGATTCGTCATGCAGTTGGAGCGCGTCCTCTTTCACGTCAGGAGAATCCGAGAGTATACAATATCGTAGAGAATCTCTGTATGACATGCAACATGGATATGCCGAAGATTAATGTGGTTGATGACCCTCAGCTCAATGCTTTTGCAAGCGGTATTGATAAGAACAGTTACACCGTAACGGTTACGACTGGTCTTATGGAAATACTTGACGATGATGAACTTGCTGGTGTTCTTGGTCACGAACTTACTCATATACGTAACCGAGATACTCGTCTTCTGATAACAAGTATTATCTTTGTGGGTATCATATCTACCATTACCAGTCTGATAATACAGATGATGTATAACATGATGTGGTTTGGCGGTGGCAGTACCAGGGTTAGTACATCTGACGATGACGAAGATGGAAAGAGCAGTGGCGTTGCAATGATTGTCGTGATGTTTGTGGCATTTTTATGTGCAGCCATTGGATATTTCTTCACGCTGATAACACGTTTTGCCATCTCACGTCGACGTGAATATATGGCTGATGCCGGTGGAGCAGAACTCTGTGGTAATCCTCTTGCACTTGCTTCGGCATTGCGCAAGATATCAGGTGACCCCGGTTTGCAGAATGTTGGTCGTGAGGATGTAGCACAGTTGTTCATCATTCATCCGAGCAGTCTGCATCAGGGCATGATGGGATTTGCAAGTTCGCTTTTCTCGACACACCCCGATACTAAGAAGCGAATTGAAATATTAGAGCAGTTCTAATTATTTAATATTATTCAGGCTCCCTTACTATGAAGTATGGGAGCCTTTTTATATGAACATTATGAATGAGATAGTTTTTCGTAAGGCAGTAGCTGATGATTATAATGACGTCTGGGCTGCAATAGCTTATGCCAAATATACTATGAAAATTAATGGTCGTCATCAGTGGACGGAAGAATACCCTTCGCCCGATATAATTCATAACGATATAATAACGGGGAATGCATATGTCCTTACTGTTGATGGAATTGTAGCTGCTTATGGAGTTATTGTCCTTAATGGTGAACCTGAATATAAAAATCTTTATGATGGCATGTGGCTTTCGGAAGGGGATTATTTTGTCGTGCATCGTATGGCTGTGTCACAGGATTTTCGTGGCAGGGGAATAGCAAAGCATTTTATGTCCAGTGTCGAAGATTTATGTCGCAAACATAATGTAAAGAGCATAAAGGTTGATACTAATTATGATAATGTCGAAATGCTCCGTATGCTTCAGGAATTAGGTTATAAGCATTGTGGACGTATAGAATATAAGGTCAGCGGAACAAGAATGGCATACGAAAAACTCGTTTAATCTTAGATATGATAATCATAGATAAAGAAACATGTAAACCAGAAGGTCGTTGTCCTTTGATGCGTACCTGTCCCGCGATGGCCATAAAAATGGGAGAAGACGGATATCCTTATATAGTACAGGAAAAATGTATACGTTGTCAGACGTGTGTGAGAAAATGTACAGAGAAAGCTGTTAGGATAGAAATATAAAGCAATAAAAAAAGGAAGACCATAATGATCTTCCTTTTTCATTTTTGTTTGATTGATTAAATTATCTACCAGCTATACCGAGTTTAGTGCCTTTTATGAAGTTGTTAAGGTTGATAACCTCCGGATCTTGCTGAACCTGTTCTGAAATCTGTAGGATAGCATCATCAAGACTTGTTCCACCGTTGAAGAGAATACGGTAAGAGTTAGCGATGTGCTTACGAACCTTTTCGCCTATGCCGCGAGCTTCGAGAATCTCAGGGTTAAGACCACCATAACGAACAGGATTGTCTACGGCGACAATATAAGGAGGTACATCCAGACTTACACGGCAGCCGCTCTGAATCATAGAAGACGAACCGATGCGGACTTCCGGGTTAAGAATAACGTTTGAAGAGAAGATAACGTAGTCATGTATGTCGCAGTCGCCCGCAACTTTAGTACCGTAACCGAAAACACAGCCGTTGCCTACTTTTGTGTCGTGAGAGATGTGAACACCCTCCATTATAATGTTATTGTCGCCAATCTTAGTAATTCCGCCCTCATGTGTTCCACGGTTGATAACTACATTTTCTCTGATGATGTTGTTGTCACCGATAACTACTTTTGAGGAACAGCCTTTGTAGTTGAAGTCCTGAGGTTCGGCACCGAGTACAGTATTCTGGAAAATCTTGTTTCCACTGCCTATCTTAGTGCCGTTCATGATGCAGACGTTAGGGTAGATAATACAGTTATCACCAATTTCTACATCATCCTCGATATATACGAAGGGATATATCTTGACGTTCTGACCTATCTTAGCTTTATTGCTTATTTCTGACATAATAATCTGTATTTATAGTTTAAGATAATTACCCGTCCGCACATTGTACGGACGGAACAAATTACTTATTTCACGCCGCCTCCGAGTGCATAATACAGGTTTACTACAGCCTGCATCTTGTCGAAGTCCGACTGAACCTTAGAGAGTTCTGCGTTAAGAAGTGACTGCTGAGCACCGATAACTTCGAAGTACTTGCTGCCACCCATCTTAAACAGGTCGCGTGTATATTCTACATTCTTTCTGAGACTTTCAACCTGTTTTGCCTCCATCTCACTCTTTTCGTTTGAAGAATTGTAGAGAACAAGGGCATTGCTTACCTCGCTGCCTGCTGAGAGCAGAGTCTGCTGGAAGTTATTGAAAGCCTGTTCCTGCTGAGCCTTGGCAACCTTCAGACCTGCAACGATCTTTCCGTTTGCGAAGATAGGCTGAACAAGAGAACCTACAGCTGAGAGCAACCACTTACCGGGATTTACAATCATGCTTCCGGCGCTGTTGGTGAATACACCAGAACCGCTGATGTTGATGCTGGGATAGAAACGAGAGCGAGCAAGGTTAGTGTTGTAGAAACACTGAGCAAGATTCATTTCAGCAGCATGAACGTCGGGACGTGCAGCAAGACGGTTGATTGCAACGCCTGTGCTGAGGTTTGTGGGCAGTGACTGATTCTCAAATGTGCCGCGGGCAATCTGCTGGGCAGGCTGACCGAGAAGGAGAGAGAATGAATTCTCAGATTCTCTTATCATACGTTTGATGTCTGCTGCCTGAGCGCTTACTGCATAGTAGTTAGCCTCTGCACTCTGAACACTTGTTTCGCGAGCACGGCCGAGGTCTTTCTGCAGTTTCATCATTTCCCATGTGTCTTTTGTAAGTACCTGCATGTCGGTAACCAGTTCGTACTGTTTGTCGAGCATCAGGAGAGTATAGTAAAGGTTTGCTATGTTAGCTATAACCTTAGTCTTTACAACCAGTTGGTAATCCTTTGTGGCGAGCAGAGCCATTTTTGCGCTGCGCTTCTGGTTCAGTAAGTTACCGAACAAATCGAAGTTCCAGCTTGCAGTGATAGGCAGTGCATAAGTCTTAGAAGCCTTACTGCCGTCCCATGAAGAGATAGTACCCTGAGGAGTAAATGAGAATGAAGGAAGATAAGCCAGTTTAGATGTCATCAGCTGAGCCTCTACCATCTTAACGTTCTGAACAGCATTCAGAAGGTCGGTGTTATGTGCCAGACCGAATTCGATGTATTCCTGTAGCTGCGGGTCTGTAAACACCTCTTTCCAATGAAGGTCACCCATAGACGTAGTGTCTGTAGTAACCAGAGTATCGGCATCAGAAGTGATGTCTCTTACAAGACCTTTTGTATTCAGTTCCTCGGGACGGTCATACTTATTGTATATACCGCAGCTGCTCATAAGCAGTACCGATGAAACCAATAATATATTAAACTTTTTCATTGCGATCTTAATTTTTATTTTGAAGTCCTCCGGTGATGTCTGAGTGCAGACTCACCGTGAAGGACTGTCAATTAAATTACTTCTTAAAGTATTGTTTCAGTTCTGTGCCAATAGTTTCAGCGTCATCGTTGAATTCGATAGGCTTGATCTTCTCCTGGAAGTACTGGAATATTACGAACAGCGCCGGAACAATCATGATCTGGCAGAGCATACCGATAAGCATACCGCCGATAGCCGAAGCACCCAGTGTACTGTTACCGTTAGCACCTACGCCGAACGGCCAGAGCAGAGGCAGAAGACCGATGATCATAGCGAGTGAAGTCATAAGGATAGGACGTAGACGGGCACCGGCACCGAGTACTGCTGCCCATGACAGAGCCATACCTGTCTGACGACGTTCCAATGCGAACTGAACGATAAGGATCGCGTTCTTGGCCAGAAGTCCGATAAGCATGATGACCGAAATCTGCATGTAGATGTTGTTCTGGTGTCCGAAGATGTTTGTAAACAAGAACGAACCGGCAAGACCGAATGGTATTGAGAGAATTACCGAGAGAGGCAGCAGGTAACTTTCGTACTGTGCACTCAGAATCAGGTAAACGAACAACAGACAGAGAACGAAGATAAGCATTGTAGAGTTACTTGACTCCTGCTCTGAACGAGTCAGACCTGAGAAGTCGTATGTGTAACCTGAAGGCAGGTTCTTCTCTGCAACTTCCTTAACAGCGTTGATGGCATCACCAGAAGAGTAGCCTGCTGCAGGGATAGCTGTGATATCGATAGATGTAAACAGGTTGAATCGGTTAATGGTCTGAGGACCTTCGATACGTCTCATGTTTACGAACTCGCTGATAGGAGACATCTGACCATTTCCCGTACGTACGAATACGTTATCGAGTGATGAGAGGTCTTTACGTTTTGTGTAGTCTGACTGAATCATTACACGGTAGAGACGTCCGTAAGAGTTGAAGTTTGAAACGTACATACCACCATAATAACCCTGCATAGTCTTGAGGATTACTGAAGGAGATATACCGCTCTGCTTACATTTAGCTACGTTAACGTCAATCATGTACTGAGGATACTTCGAGTTGAACGAAGTCATGGCGTTCTCAATTTCAGGACGCTTGTTAAGTTCAGAGATGTAGTTGTCGGCAATCTTAGCAAAAGCATTGATGTCACCACCGGTACGGTCCTGCAGAGACATTGTAACACCGTTAGTTGCAGAGAAACCCTGAACCATAGGCGGCTGGAATGCAAGGATCTGAGCACCCTTGATGGCAGCTGTCTGCTTGTAAATCATACCGAGCACCGGACCTGAACCTTCAGTCATTGAGCGTTCCTCGAACGGTTTCAGCTTGATAATAAATGTACCCTGGTTAGAACCCTGACCTGAGATGAAGTTGTAACCTGTTACCATCATTCGAGATGCGATGGCAGTGTTAGTAGCCAGCAGAGAGTCAACCTGGTTCATAATCTTCTGAGTAGATTCAAGTGATGTTCCCGGAGGTGTCTGAACTGTACAGAATACAGTACCAGTATCTTCATCAGGAATAAGACCTGTCTTAGTTGTTGTTGCGAGTGCAACGAGAATTGCAATACCTGCAGCAACTGAAGCCAGTGCAATCCATCCGTGATCGATGATATGACGAACACCTTTCTTATACTTAACAAGGATACCGTCGTAAGCACCGTTGAATGCAGTAAAGAATTTCTGAGTTCTTGTCATCTTTATCTCATGACCTTCCTTGTCCTTAGCTTTCAGGAACACAGCACAAAGTGCCGGAGAAAGTGTAAGAGCGTTGATAGCAGAGATAACGATAGAGATAGCCATTGTGATACCGAACTCGCGATAGAATGTACCAGATGTACCGCCCACGAAAGATACAGGGATGAACACCGCAGACATAACGAGAGTAATAGAGATGATGGCACCTGCAATTTCCTTCATCGCATCGATAGATGCAAGTCGTGGAGACTTATAACCTTGGTCAAGTTTACTATGTACCGCCTCGACGACAACGATGGCATCATCGACCACAATCGCGATGGCTAGTACCAGCGCAGACAGTGTAAGCAGGTTTATAGAGAAACCGAACAGCAACAGGAAGAAGAATGTACCGACCAGTGATACAGGCACCGCGATAAGCGGGATAAGTGTTGAACGCATATCCTGAAGGAAGATGAATACAACAAGGAACACGAGGATGAATGCCTCGAACAATGTCTTAACAACTTCGTGGATAGATGCGAACAAGAACTCTGTAACGTCCTGCAGGTAAACAACCTCAAGTCCTGGAGGGAAGAACTTCTTCTGTTCTTCAAGTGTCTTCTTACAGTTCTCAACAATTTCAGTAGCGTTTGAACCGGCAGACTGAGCAATCATAATAACGGTTGCAGGTTTACCGTTCAAGATAGAGTTAACCATGTAGTAGAGAGCACCGAGCTTAACTTCTGCTACATCTTTCAGTCTCAGTGTCTGACCATTTTCGTCAGACTTGATAATGATATTACCAAATTCCTCAGGAGTGGTAAGACGACCTTTGTAACGCATAACGTACTGGTACTGGTTATCACTCTGTTCACCAATCTTACCAGGAGCTGATTCGATGTTCTGTTCAGCAAGCAGGTTGGTGATATCTGATGGCATAAGGTTATACTGTCTCATCTTTGCAGGGTCGAGCCATATACGCATTGTATAGTCCTTAGGACCCATTGCCGAACAGTCACCCACACCCTGTACACGTTTGATGGCAGGGATGATGTTAATATCGGCGTAGTTAGAGATGAACTCCTCATTGTACTGTCCCTTTTCACTTGATACGGCGAACAGGAGCACGGTAGAAGTCTGACGTTTCTGTACCGTCACACCCGCACGAACAACTTCGGCAGGCAGCTGAGCCTGAGCCTGTGACACACGGTTCTGAACGTTGACCTGTGCCATATCGGCATTCATACCCTGCTTGAAGTAAACGGTAATCATCGCCATACCATCGTTGGTAGAGTTAGAAGTCATGTATGTCATGCCTTCAACACCATTGATAGATGTCTCAAGCGGAGCAAGGACTGACTTCTCTACGGTTTCGGCGTTAGCACCATCGTAGAATGCTCTGACCTGTACGGTAGGAGGAGCGATGTCAGGATACTGCTCGATAGGCAGGGACACCAAACCAATGATACCCAGGATGACGACGAGGATAGAGATCACCGTCGAAAGCACCGGGCGATTTATGAATTTGTCTAGTTTCATTTTATATCTCCTTCTTTAAAACTTACTTGCTTAAAGCCTCTTTTAATTTCTTGGCATCGTTCTGTGATTTACCAAGTTCACGAGTCTTCTCGATTTTCTTATCATAATCAGCCTCAGAAATAGACTTGATTTCCATACCGTCCTTCAAAGATGCGATACCGTCTATAACTACCTTGTCGCCAGCCTTAAGACCGCTTGTGATGATGTAGTTGTGACCATCGTTTTCAGGATTGATGGTAACTTCAGAGTACTGAACCTTGTTACCGGCAACCTTATAAACGAAGTATTTGTTCTGAACCTGAGCTAAAGCCTTCTGCGGAAGCATAAGAGCCTGTGCGTGAGTGTTAGGAATGATGATCTGTGCAGAACCTCCGGCTTTCAGCAGATGACCTTCGTTGGGGAAGTCAGCGCGAACTGATGCTGTACCAGTGCTACGGTTGATGACACCGCTGATAGCAGAAATCTTACCTTCCTTACCGTAGATTGTACCGTCAGCAAGACGAAGTTTTACAGAGGGGAATTCTTCGATAGACTTTGCAAGTGTACCGTCAGTACGCATCATGTTAAGAATCTCTTTCTCGTTAAGTGAGAAATAAGCCTCAATTTTATTGATGCTTGAAACCATTGTGAAAGGAACCTGCATTGAAGGACCAACCAGAGCACCTGCACGGAAAGGCAGGTCACCGATTACACCAGTTGCAGGACTCTTTACAAAACAGTACTGTAAATTCTGTTCAGCAGAAGTGTAATTTGCTTCAGCCTGAGCTAAGCCAGCCTTTGCAGAAGCGTAAGCATTCTCGGCAGAAGAAAGTTCAAATTCACCGATAACATTATTCTCATAAAGTTTCTTGCTGTTCTCATATGTAAGTTCAGCTGTCTTCAGACCAGCTTTTGCAGAACTAACGGCAGCCTTGGCCTGACGTGCTGCAGCAGCGAAAGTTACATTGTCCACGATGAACAATACCTGACCTTCACGAACCTGCTGTCCTTCCTTAACGCATAGTTTGGTAATAAAACCAGAAACATTCGGACGGATTTCAACATCCTGTTCACCTTTAAGAACGGCGGGATAAACAGCTTCCAGTGTTGTTGCCTGGGGCTGAACCTCGCGTACTACATACTCGTTGTCACTAAAATCGGGTTTACCTTTAGAGCCTCCACCACAGGAAGCCAAAAACATACCGATTGCTACAATCAACAAAAACTTGTTTCTCTTCATATTGTATATGTTTAAAAAAATCTTGTATAAAAACTAATATTTTCGTTTTAGATAGGAAACTACTCTTTCGCTTAGAGTTTTTAATCAGCGCAAAGGTATCTATTATTTTTAATATGTAGCTTATTATTCAAATCTATTTAACATTAATTTTGCTTATAGCCGTTTAAATTACACATTATTATCATTATTGGGCACGAAAACAGTTAATACGATAAAGTGTTTTTCCATTCTCTAATAAATATGTACGTAGTAATTATCAATAAAAAGTTTTGTACGTTTAGGAATAAATAGTTACTTTTGCGTGACACAAATCAAAACATAGATATGAGAAGTAGATCAGCAGAATGGTTTGAAACAAAAATCAAGTACGAAAAGATGACAGATGACGGCACCATGAAGAAGGTGTCAGAACAGTATGTTGTTGATGCCCTCAGCTTTACAGAGGCAGAGAAGCGCGTCACAGAAGAAATGTCGTCTTATATAAGTGGAGAATACGAGGTAGCCAACATAAAGAAGGCTGCTTACGGAGAAATCTTTTTCAGTGATGTCGATACCGACGATAAGTGGTATAAGGCAAAGCTTCAGTTCATTACTTTGGACGAGAAAAGTGGAAAAGAAAAGCGTCAGAACGTAAATTATCTTGTACAGGCCAAGAGCCTTATGGGAGCGGTAAAGGCAATTGACGAGGTAATGGGCGGCACGATGATCGATTATGAGATTTCAGCCATTGCTGAGACATTGATAATGGATGTTTATGAATATTCAGTAGAGAAGAAGGAAGACGCTCCCGACGATAAACCTGAATTTCAGGAAGCAGCAAAATAAGGAGGCATAAGATGGAAGTTGACGTAGCATCAAACTTAAGAGCAGTAAAGCAGACTCTTCCCGAAGGAGTCGAGTTAGTAGCGATAAGTAAATATCATGTTGCCGAGCACGTGATGAAGGCCTACGACGCTGGTCAGCGCGTCTTTGGTGAGAGTCGCGAGCAGGAATTGGTAGAGAAGGCCGAGAAGATGCCTAAGGATATCCGCTGGCATTTCATCGGACATCTCCAGCGTAACAAGGTAAAGTATATAGCACCTTTCATCGACATGATCCATTCTATGGATTCCCCCCGTCTTCTTGCTGAAATCAACAAGCAGGCAGAGAAGTGCGACCGTACCATCAGGGTATTGCTTCAGCTTCACATTGCCGACGAAGAAACCAAGTTCGGAATGACACTTGACGAGTGTCGTGCCATGCTCGAAGAGGGTACATGGCGTCAGTACAAAAACATTCAGATTTGCGGCATCATGATGATGGCAAGTAACGTAGACGACCGTAATCAGATACGTTCCGAATTCCAGTTGGCATCAGATTTCTTCGATGAAGTAAAGTCAAAGTATTTCGCTGATGATGCAGCCTTCTGTGAGCGTTCATGGGGCATGAGTCACGATTACGACATTGCAGTAGAATGCAACAGTACCATGGTTCGCGTAGGCACAGCAATTTTTGGCGAAAGAGAATACTAATAAACAGCGTGTCTGTTTGTGGTTTTAAGTTTAAAGTTATAAGTTTTAAGTTTTAGGTCTTTTTGTCGTTTTTACACATTAAGGCTTATAACTTAGTACTTATAACATATTTTTTTAATATAATATTATGCAAGATTATAAATCTTTGAAAGTTTGGCAGAACAGCCATAAGTTTACATTGGAAATATATAATATCACAGCACATTATCCTAAAGATGAACAATGGGGCTTAGTTTCACAGATGCGTAGATCTTCTTATTCAATACCTACAAATATTGCAGAAGGGTGTGGCAGAAGAACGAATGATGATTTTGCCCATTTTTTACAAATGTCTTTAGGTTCAGCAAACGAGATTGAATATCAGATATTATTGTCTGCAGATTTAAATTATATATCATCAGAACAACAGGAACGTTTGAATTCAGAAATTAAATATATAAAAAGCATGCTCGTAAATTTAATTTCCAAGGTAAAAGGTGTTCCGGAAAGGGAGTTTTGAGTTGGAAGTTGAAAGTAGGAAGTTCAAAGTTAAAAGTAGAAAGTTCAAAGTTTAAAGTAGAAAGTTTAAAGTAGGAAGTAGGAAGTTGAAAGTTCAAAGTTGCGAGTTCGAAGTAGGAAGATTCCAGCTGATAGTCAATAACAGAAAGTTTACAGCTACAACTAAAAGCTTATAACTTAAAACTGGTAGTTAATATCAGACAACTCAAAACTTAGAACTTTAGACTTTAAACTTACAACCAATAACCAGCAGACAGTCCGCAACTCACAACCGGTAGTTAGTAGCAGACAGTTTAAAACTTAGAACTTTAAACTTACAATTTACAACCAATAACCAGCAGACAGTCCGCAACTTACAACCAGTAGTAAATAGCAGACAACTTGTTACTTAGAACTTTAAACTTACAACCAATAACCAGCAGACAGTTCGCAATTTACAATCGGTAGTTAGTAGCAGACAACTTAAAACTTAGAACTTTAAACTTTAAACTTACAACCAATAACCAGCAGACAGTCCGCAACTTACAACCGGTAGTTAATGGCAGACAACTTAAAACTTGGAACTTACAACTTACAACCAATAACCAGCAGACAGTCCGCAACTTACAACCGGTAGTAAATAGCAGACAACTTAAAACTTTAAACTTTCAACTTTCAACTTTCAACCAAAAATCAGCAGACAGTCCGCAACTTACAACCGGTAGTTAATGGCAGACAACTTAAAACTTTAAACTTTAAACTTTCAACCAATAACCAGCAGATAGTCCGCAACTTACAACCGGTAGTTAATGGCAGACAACTTAAAACTTTAAACTTTAAACTTTCAACCAATAACCAGCAGATAGTCCGTAACTTACAACCGGTAGTTAATAGCATACAACTTATTACCAGTAGTCAGCAAATAACTTATTACTAAGAACTTTAAACTTAAAACTTACAACTTTAAACTTAAAACTTAGAACTAAGAACTTACAACCAATAACTGATTATAACTTACAAAGCATTATGAAAGTAATTTTAGTAAATGGAAGTGGTCACGAATACGGAACCACACGCGCAGCACTTGACATAGTAGCTGAGAGACTTAACGAACACGAGATTAACACAGAAATATTCTGGGTAGGTAACAAACCGATAATGGGATGCGAAGGTTGTGGCAGATGCTCAAAAGACGGCAGATGCTGGTACAACGAAGACACCGTAAATGAATTCGTAGAGAGAGCAGAACAGGCAGATGGCTTCATTTTCGGCACATCAATCCACTTTGCCGGAACGACAGGATTCATCAAACCCTTCATGGACCGAGCTTTCTGCGGAAAGAGCAAGCCATACATCCACAAACCCGCAGCAGCAGTAATCGCAGGACGAAGAGCTGGTTCTACAAGCGCCTTCGACGACATGAACAAATACTTCGCCATCAACTGCATGCCTATCGTAACATCCAACTACTGGAATGAAGTCCATGGCAGTAAGGCAGAAGATGTTGCAAAAGACGAAGAAGGTTGCCAGACAATGCGCATCCTCGCCGATAATATGGCATGGATGTTACGCTGCATCGAAGCAGGTAAGGAACAGGGTATCGAAGCACCGGCACCAGAGAAGAAGATAAGAACCAACTTTATCCGATAGGCGGTAACTGTGCTCCGGATATTGCAAGTATTTTGGAGCTGATAAAAGAGTCTGAATATTAAATAAAATGGAAGATTATAAGAATCTGAAAGTATGGGAACTGAGCCATAAGTTCGCTCTTGATATTTACGAAATAACATCTAAATATCCTGAGGAAGAATCATGGAATCTTGTTCCACAGATGAGAACATCCGCCTCGTCTGTTCCGTCTAAGATAGCAGAAGGATGCGCTTATACGACAGCACAAGATTTTGCCCGCTTTTTACAAATTGCATTAGGCTCGGCAAACAAGATAGAATATCAGATAATATTGTCTGCGGATTTAGGTTATATGACCAATGAAAAGAAAGCAGAATTAGAACAAAAAATAAGAACTATAAAACAACTCCTTACGGTTCTTATTGAAAAGTTAGAATGAATGCTTAGAAAATGTAGATGATAAAAAAATTGTCACGTAAGTCATCAAAAACTATTAGAGCTAACTCCATAACAGTTTGAGACTTATATCCAAATTTAATAACAGTTATAATTATGTATAGTGTCCCTTCTTCAGACTTCTTCACCGCTCTGATAAAAGCATACGACAAACAGCCCGACTATACTAAAGTATACGAAGGATATAGTCGTTTCCTGTCATTGTTCTTGTTTCAGAGCACAGAAGATGTACAGATCAAATTCTCTGGCAACTTTTCTCGCACCAGTTACCTGTTGAAAGAAAACAATGCCACACCTTACGAAACAAAAATTATAAACGATGCCCGTGTACGCATCCGTAACATTGCGACGCTCAGTGAAGAAGACAGACAACAGCACTATGCAATAGATTTCAAGGCACTTGCCACACTCGTTGCCCTTGTAACAAAGACCGAAATACCTGCGTCACTTATCGAGCACTTCCCTGAAGAAATAGAAGAAGATACACCGCATCAGCACCATGATGACATCATACGAATGATAGTCGACCAGTGGACTGACGATGAAATTATCGGACACACAGATGCGGAAGGTGCTCCTGAGATACACGTAGCCTATACTGGCGGAACATCAGGCAACGACAACACTTATATTAAAGACATGTTAGCCACAGGCATACGCCTCAACCTCATTGCCCCAGTGATGAAAGGAGAGAAAGTATGTCCCGATCATATCATCTACGAACCCGATATGCTTGTAGATGTCACCGCGATAACATCCTGTTTTCAGGACTATTCCGTTACACATCTCACAAACATCATCAATAAGTTCAGTGCTGTAGAAGACACCCTTCCGATAGTGTTAGGAAACTTAGCCAGTCAGTTCCTTGACGAAGAAGTAAACTCAGCTCCCGAAGACAACACCTTTGCCCGCAGCATAAAAGAGTTTTACACCCGTAACCCCTTAAGTCTCATCACTTCAGGAGTTATGACAGAACGCGATAAATTCTTGAAACAGGCACAGTTGCAGAAAACAAACATCTGTCGTGCTATCCGTCAGACACTCCCCGGAGCAGTAGGAAAGTTCAACCCCAAGGAAATAATCCTCGAACCATCTTTTATTTCAGAGATGTTAGGCATTCAGGGACGAATGGATTTCCTTCAGCTCGACAAGAAAGTAGTCATCGAACAGAAATCAGGAAAGTGCGGCTACCCGCAGTATAACCCCAACGTACCGGTTAGTAGGCTGTCACACTACATTCAGGTATTACTCTATATGATGGTGCTTCGCTATAACTTCAGTGAAGAATATAGGAAAAACCACGGTACCCAGGCCTTCCTTCTGTACTCACGCTATCAGGAAAGTCTCCTAACCCTCGATTTTGCTCCGCGTCTCATTCACGGTGCACTTAAGATACGCAACCAGATAGTAGCTGCCGAGTATGAGAGTGCCGATGACGGATATGCAGTCCTCGATACACTCAAAGCCACCGACCTGTTGCACAATACCGTCAAGACACCATTCTTCACGACCTACATCGAGCCAAAGATTAACGCCATTCTCAATCCAATACAGAATGCCGACCCACTGACCCGCACATACTTCCATCGATTCCTCCGATTTGTAGCAGCAGAACATATCCTTTCGCGTATAGGCAGTAAGACCAAGGCGAACTCCGGATTTGCAGCAGCATGGAACGATTCGTTAGATGAAAAACTTCAGGCAGGAAATATCTACGCCGATCTCACAATAAAAGAACTTCCCGTAACCGATGGAAAGGTAGAAGAGGTAAAGCTCACCATCTCACAGGCAACAGAGAACGATATGTCCAATTTCCGTACAGGAGATATAGTGATGCTCTATCCATATATCCCCGGAACAGAACCCGATGCCCGTCGCGCCATAATATTCCGCAGTACCATCACCGACATTACCGTAGACACACTGACACTGAAACTCCGTGCTCCACAGTCCGACCCCAATGTATTCAATTATTACCATGACAGTCATTGGGCGGTAGAACATGACTTTATGGAATCCTCGTACGCATCACTGTACCGCGGACTCCACAATCTTCTTACGACACCAACGTCACGCCGCGACCTCATACTCATGCAGCGCCATCCTAAAATAGATGCAAGTCTTACGCTCAAAGGCGATTATGGCGATTTTAATTCACTGATGCTCAGTGTAAAACAGGCACAGGACATCTACCTCATCTTAGGACCTCCCGGATCGGGAAAGACATCCTTCGGAATGCTCAACACACTTAAGGAACAGCTCCTTGAGCCAGATACGTCAGTCCTTCTCCTTTCATACACCAACCGCGCAGTCGACGAGATATGTTCAAAGTTAGATGAAGCCAGTATCGACTTCATCCGCATCGGCACACCCCATTCATGCTCACCAGAGTACAGGTCACATCTCATAAGCGAACGTGTGCGCAGCTGTCCCAAGATGACACAGTTAGAAGACATCCTTCGCGATGCCCGGGTATATGTAGGAACCGTTACCGCCCTTAATGGCAGCACATCACTCTTCCAGCTCAAGACATTCCACCTTGCCATCATCGACGAGGCATCACAGATACTTGAGCCACACCTCATGCCGTTACTCTGCGCCACCAATGCTCAGGGACCAGCCATCCGAAAGTTTGTTATGATAGGCGACCACAAGCAGCTCCCCGCAGTAGTGCAGCAGGGTAGTGACGAATCGAAGGTAACCGAGCCGCAGCTCAGAGAAATAGGAATCACCGACTGCCGTAATTCACTCTTTCAGAGATTTTACGAAGCATACGGCAACGATCCCTCGGTAACCCACATGCTCACACGTCAGGGAAGAATGCATCACGACATTGCCACCTTCTCCAGTCATTACTTCTATGAAGACCGCCTTCACGAAGTCCCACTGCCGCATCAGCAGCTCACATTAAACACAACGGAACAATACCCTGATGCCCTCGACACCATGGTACGCACCCTTCGCACAGCCTTCATATCAGTTGCAGCACCCGAAGAACAATATTCCGATAAAGTAAATCAGAACGAGGCAGATGCTATTGCCGCTCTTGCATACCATATCTATAAATATGCCGGCGACCAGTTCGATCCCGACAAGACAGTAGGCGTCATAGTACCATACCGCAACCAGATATCCACCATCCGCAATACCATAGCACGCAATTACGATGCCCCCTCGTTACAGAACATCACAATAGATACGGTAGAACGCTATCAGGGCAGTCAGCGCCGTTACATCATCTACGGTTTTACAGTAAGTCACCGCTACCAGTTGAATTTCCTCACCGGGACCAACTTCACCGATACCGAAGGTTCAGAGATAGACCGAAAGCTTAACGTCGCCATGACCCGTGCCATGGAACACCTATATATAATAGGAAATCCGAGAATCTTAGAAAATAATAAGATATATAGCGAACTTATCCGTTACCATCGCAATTGCGGTACATTTTATGACATACCTTTAGACCAATTTATTGGAGGAAAATTCAAAATTTATGCTAAATATTAAGAACTGTTTGCGAAATAATCGTTAAGTTCGAAAAAAATAAAGTAATTGTTTTGGCAATAGCCATAAAAATTATACCTTTGCGCATGGTAATGATCATCGTAGGGTGATATGCTTAAAGAATCAAATTTATGTAAATGCTTGATATAGAGTGAGAAATCACAATATCAGGGAGCCAAAAGAATGTTTTGGCGTCAAAAAAATGAGGATAAAAAAGGCTGTTTTAAAAATTACGGATGGAGAAAAATGACGAAAAAGAGAAACTTGAGTGGTTTGCACTTAGTGCTCCCCATCGCAGAGAGATGGAAGCACAGCGTCTGCTTGAGAAGAATCACATTCGTTGTTTTATTCCAATGATAACAACAGTCGTAACGATTGGAAATAGAAAGCAGCGCCGTCTTGTGCCGGCAATTTCCAATTTAGTTTTCGCACAGTCAACACGCGAAAGATTACAGGATATCAAACAGGGTATTTCTTATATACAGTATAAGGTAAATACCGAAGAAGGCAGACATGTTCCTATTATTGTTCCAGATCGTCAGATGGACCAGTTTATATCCATCTGCGAACTTCGCGACGAACATGTAATCTACCTGAGTCCCGATGAAATAAACCTTTCCAAAGGTACACACGTTCGTATCATTGGTGGTACATTCAATAATATCGAAGGTATCTTTGTAAAGCTCAAGGGCAAACGTTCCAAGCGTGTTGTCGTATTAGTCAGCGGAATAGCTGCAGTAGCTACCGCAGAAATCGAACCCGCATACATTCAGGTGATAGAAGAATAGGGTTCACCCCGCTGCATATCCGCAGCAAATTAGCATATAATTACAAAAAAGTTCCCGCACACATAACCCATGTTGTGTAGTGTGTACTAAGTGTATGTCCGTTTTGGCAGACAGCCCGAACACAGATGGCTGACATCTGACAAACTACAACTTTCAGAATTTAATAGTATATGCCTTATGGCTTATGCTACGGCTTGTTAAGCCCTTACATTTACGCATCACATATAAATAAGATATTTTGAGGATTAATAATATTAACAGTATTGTTGGCGAACGATACACCATCTAAAACAAAACTTTAAAAATGGAAAATTGGATAATTAACGTTGCAGTCGTATTTTTACTATGTATGTTCCTTGCAGGTTTCATGATACCTAAGATCCTGCTTATTTCATTTAGAAAAAATCTTTTTGACGGACATGATGAACGAAAAATTCATAAAGGTGCCGTTCCCCGTCTTGGCGGACTAGCCTTTTCACCCGTAATTTTCTTTAGTCTTATCCTTGTTGTAGCAGTAAATTTTATAATTGGCAGAGGTGATCTTATAGCCCATCTTAATGACAGTGCCATAGAGATGGCATTTGAATACTGCTCCTTGATTTTGCTCTATGTCGTAGGAATTGCCGATGACCTTATCGGTGTGCGCTATGTGGCAAAATTCTACGTACAGATTATGGCTGGTATCCTTCTTGTTGTCGGAGGCATCTATATCGACAATTTCCATGGAATGTTTGGCATTTACGAACTTCCCACATGGATTGGATACATTCTTACGGTTGTAGTAATAGTATTCTTTACCAATGCCATCAACCTTATAGATGGTGTCGACGGACTTGCCAGCGGACTTGGTATAGCGGCATCCATCTTCTATGCCTTCTCTTTCATTTACTTTGGCTATTATCTTTACACAGCCATGGCATTTGCCACCCTCGGAGTACTTATCCCGTTCTATTATTACAATGTCTTTGGAAATGTAAACGATGGCAAGAAAATCTTTATGGGCGATACAGGTGCGCTGACCTTAGGATTTATTCTTAGTTTCCTGAGTATCAAACTCCTGATGATAACAAATGTAGATATGGACAGAGTACCTAATTCATTCGTCCTTGCCTTTGCCCCGATGTTGCTGCCATGTTTCGATGTGCTCCGTGTATTCTTCAGAAGAATCAGACACCATAAGAGTCCTTTCCTTCCTGACAGAACCCACATCCACCACAAACTTATGGCAATGGGACTCAGTACCAGAAGAACAATGGTTGCTGTGGTAGGATTCTCAATTGCGATAACGGTAGTAAACATCTTCTTAAGTATATACATCAATGTGAACATCATCTTCTTTGGTAATGTTATTGGTTGGGTTTTGATGAATATTTGGATGACTAAAACAATACATAAGAGAGGTGTGGATTGTGACTTTAATAAATAATCATATTTAAAATTTTGTAAGGGGATGTATAACATGAAAAATATAAAACAAAAAATAAAAAAATGTTTCACAATTAATGATATAGGGGACAGGCAGAAAGAGTTGGCAGCCCAGTTAAATATATGGTTGGAAAAGGCAGAAGAAGAAATGCAATATGGAGATGTTAACGACGCAATTACAATTGCCTTGGCAATCCTTGAAGAACTTACTTCAAGAGAAACTGATTATGCAGAAAGAAATCCATCTCTATTAGATGGATGCTACCAAAAAGCACTTGATATTACATCTGGAATCCTCAAGACACCATCAACACGTAGTGATGTTAAGTTGTTACTTGAATATGAATTAGAACAGATACTTAGATGTAAAGAACTTGCTTAGGGCCTTTTGTAATATACGAAAAACAGCTAAATTCTTCATCATTTTCAGCATAATCCTAATTCGTTAGAAAAATAGGATTTCAACATTAAAATATCCTAAATTCCAATGTTAGTCTGAAGAGGCTTCAATGGGTTATGCTGCTATTGTAAGTTTTGAATAATAATTAGAAATATAAAATATCACGATATGAAAGGTATTGTATTAGCCGGAGGATCAGGAACAAGATTGTATCCTATTACCAAAGGAGTCAGCAAACAGATGCTGCCAATATATGACAAGCCGATGATTTATTATCCTATCTCGGTACTCATGCTGGCAGGAATAAGAGAAATACTCATTATATCAACCCCTTACGACCTTCCCGGATTCAAGCGATTATTAGGAGACGGTTCTGATTATGGAGTACGTTTCGAATATGCCGAGCAGCCTTCTCCCGACGGACTTGCCCAGGCATTCATTATAGGCGAGAAGTTTATCGGAAATGACGCTGCCTGTCTCGTGTTGGGAGATAATATCTTCTATGGCAGTGGTTTTACGGCAATGCTTAAGGATGCGGTGCGAACAGCAGAGGAAGAAAATAAGGCAACCGTATTCGGTTACTGGGTGAACGATCCTGAACGTTATGGCGTTGCAGAATTCGATAAAGAAGGCAACTGCCTCTCGATAGAAGAAAAACCCAAGGAACCAAAGTCTAACTATGCAGTTGTGGGACTCTATTTCTATCCCAATAAAGTTGTCGAAGTGGCAAAGAACATCAAGCCGTCTGCACGCGGAGAACTGGAGATAACGACAGTAAACCAGAAATTCCTCGAAGACAAAGAACTTAAGGTGCAGACCTTAGGAAGAGGTTTTGCATGGTTAGACACAGGCACTCACGACTCACTCAGCGAGGCATCTACATTCGTCGAGGTAATCGAGAAACGTCAGGGCCTTAAGATAGCATGTCTGGAAGGCATAGCACTTCGTCACGGCTGGATTACGGCAGACAAGATGCGCGAACTTGCAAAACCCATGATAAAGAACCAGTACGGACAGTACCTCTTACAGGTCATAGATGAATTAGGATTATAACAGAAAGGAAAATGGAAGTAATAAAGACAGCTATAGAAGGCGTAGTAATAATCGAACCTCGAATTTTTAAGGATGAGAGAGGCTATTTCTTTGAGTCATTTTCTCAGAGAGAGTTTGACGAGAAGGTGATGCCAATAAATTTTGTACAGGATAACGAGAGCATGTCGTCATACGGAGTAATGCGCGGACTTCATTTCCAGCGTCCTCCATATACACAGAGCAAGCTCGTGAGATGTGTCAGGGGAGCGGTCCTTGACGTTGCGGTAGACATCCGTAAGGGTTCGCCTACTTATGGTCAGCACGTGGCGGTTGAACTGACGGAAGAGAATCACAGACAGTTCTTTGTTCCCAGAGGCTTCGCACATGGTTTTTCAGTTCTGAGCGAAACGGCTGTTTTTCAGTATAAATGTGATAACTTCTATGCTCCTCAGGCAGACGGAGGCATCCGTTTGCTGGACGACTCTTTGAAAATTGACTGGAGAATTCCGGCAGAAAAAGCCATTCTGAGCGCCAAAGATACGGTTCATCCGTTCCTGAAGGATTTTGATTCACCTTTTGATATTAATGTAAATTTATACGAATAATGAATATACTTGTTACAGGTGCCAACGGCCAGCTCGGCAATGAAATGCGTCTGGTGGCTAAAGACAGTGCCAATCATTACATCTTCACCGATGTTGCAGAACTGGACATCACCGATGCAGAGGCGGTGTCTGCAATGGTCAGGGAACAGAATGTCAGGGTTATAGTCAACTGTGCAGCCTATACCAATGTCGACAGGGCAGAGGATGACCGTGATTTCGCTGAATTACTAAATGCAAAGGCAGTAGAAAACTTGGCTCTGGCCATTAAGGCAAACAACGGAGTGCTAGTGCATGTCTCAACAGACTATGTCTTTGGAAAGGAACCTTACAACACACCCTGCAGGGAAGACCAGCAGGGAACACCTACGGGTGTATATGGTGAGACCAAACTGCACGGAGAGCAGAATATTCTGAATTCCGGCTGTAACTATATCATTATCCGTACGGCATGGTTGTACAGCGAGTTTGGAAAGAACTTCGTAAAGACCATGCTTAACCTGACCTCTACAAAACCCCAGTTGAAAGTCGTATTCGATCAGGTGGGAACGCCAACCTATGCGCTTGATTTGGCTAAGGTGATTTATGATATTGTAGAAAACAAGAAATATACCGGAAACAGCGGCATTTATCATTTCTCCAACGAGGGCGTGTGCTCATGGTTCGACTTCACGAAGATGATAGCCGAATATGCAGGAATCACCACCTGCGACATCCAGCCCTGTCACAGCAGTGAATTCCCTTCCAGGGTCGTCCGTCCGAGCTACTCTGTCCTCGATAAGAGTAAGATTAAGGCAACTTTTGGCATCAGAGTGCCGTATTGGACTGATTCGCTGAAGAAATGTATTTCCAATCTTCTAATCAATAATCTTAATAAGTAAAGTAATTAACATGGCAGACTTTAAAAGAAATATAATCATCACGGGCGGTGCCGGCTTCATCGGCAGTCACGTAGTACGCCTTTTCGTAAACAAATATCCAGAGTATCATATCATTAACCTGGATAAACTTACCTATGCAGGTAATCTTGCAAATCTCAAAGATATTGAGGACAGACCTAACTATACCTTCGTAAAGGCAGACATCTGTGATTTCGACAGGATAATGGAACTTATGAAACAGTATGACGTAGATGGCATCATCCATCTTGCAGCGGAAAGTCACGTAGACCGTTCCATCAAGGATCCTTTCACATTTGCCCAGACAAACGTGATGGGAACACTGTCAATGCTTCAGGCAGCAAAACTCTACTGGGAGTCGCTCCCCGAGAAATATGAAGGCAAGCGCTTCTATCATATCTCTACAGACGAAGTATACGGAGCACTTGAAATGACCAATCCCGAAGGAATAGAGTCACCTTTTACCACAAAGGCATCTTCGGAGCATCACCACGCATACGGAAAGACATTCTTCCACGAAACGGACAAGTACCAGCCGCACAGTCCGTACAGTGCAGCCAAGGCTTCGTCGGACCATTTCGTAAGAGCCTTCCACGATACCTACGGCATGCCTACGATCGTAACAAACTGTTCGAACAACTACGGACCTTACCAGTTCCCTGAAAAACTGATACCCCTGTTCATCAACAACATCCGTCACCGCAAGCCTCTTCCCGTTTACGGAAAGGGCGAGAACGTACGTGACTGGCTGTATGTCGTGGACCATGCAAGAGCAATAGACACAATCTTCCATAACGGAAAGATTGCCGACACATACAACATCGGTGGTTTCAACGAATGGAAGAACATCGATATAATCAAGGTACTTATAAAGACAGTTGACAGACTGCTCGGACGTAAGGAAAATGAGGACATGGATCTCATCACATACGTAACCGATCGTGCAGGACATGACCTGCGCTATGCCATAGATTCGACAAAACTTCAGAGAGAACTCGGATGGGAACCGTCCCTTCAGTTTGAGGAAGGCATAGAGAAGACCGTAAGATGGTATCTTGATAATCAGGCATGGATGGACAATGTGACGTCTGGTGATTATCAGAAGTACTATGATGATATGTATAAAGGAAGATAAAAAATTACTATAATTATGAATAATATTAAAATTGCAGTTATTGGATTAGGTTATGTTGGTTTGCCTCTAGCTAGGTTGTTTTCAACAAAGTTTAAGACTATAGGCTTTGATTTGAATCATCAACGTGTTGAAAAATTAATGTCTGGACATGACACAACTTTAGAAGTTCCAGATGAGTTATTACAAGAAGCAATATCTAGTGGTTTTGTATGTACTTCTGATGTAAACGATATTAGAGATTGTAACTTTTATGTTGTTGCTGTTCCAACTCCAGTTGATAATGACAATCGTCCTGATTTGAGACCATTGAAAGGTGCTAGTGAAACAGTAGGAAAAGTTATTTCAAAAGGAGATATTGTTGTTTATGAATCTACAGTATATCCTGGCGTAACAGAAGAAGAATGTTTGCCTGTTGTCGAAAAGGTTTCTGGACTGTGTTTTAATAAAGATTTCTTTGCTGGTTATTCACCAGAACGTATAAATCCAGGAGACAAACTTCATACTGTAGAAAAAATAGTAAAAGTAACATCAGGCTCAACTCCAGAAATAGCTGATATAGTAGATAAAGTGTACAATGCTGTATTAATAAATGGAACTCATAAAGCTTCATCTATAAAAGTTGCAGAAGCTTCAAAAATTATAGAAAATTCTCAGCGTGACGTAAATATTGCTTTTATGAATGAATTAGCAAAGATTTTTAATGCGATGGGAATCGATACTACTGAGGCTATAGATGCTGCATCAAGTAAATGGAATTTTATTAAATTAAAGCCAGGGTTGGTAGGTGGACATTGTATAAGTGTAGATCCATATTATCTTATTCAAAAAGCTCAGGTTTATGGAGTCTTACCTCGAGTAATGTTTGCAGCAAGGCGTTTAAATGATGGTATGGGGGCTTATGTAGCTAATCAAACTATTAAGTGTATGAATAAGAAAGGTTTAGTTGTTAAAGATGCAAAGATTCTTATTTTAGGAGTTACATTTAAAGAAAACTGTCCAGATATTCGTAATACAAAAATAGTTGATATTTATAATACTTTAAAAGAATATACAAATGATATTACTGTGTATGATCCATGGGCGGACCCTATATCTGTAAAGAGAGAGTATGATATAGAACTTACAGACAAGAATATAAATGATTTGTATAATTCTTTTGATTCTGTGATTTTAGGAGTTGCACATAATCAATTCAAGGATTTAGATATCAGATCTTTCTTAATTAATAGGGACAAAGGTGTTGTCTACGATGTGAAAAGTATTTTACCGAAAGACAAAATCGATGGTAGATTATAAGTTTATTTAAAAAATAAATTTTGATGAGTAATACATCCAATAATAAAGCTGTTTTTGGCATTATTTGGAGTTTGATACAACGTTTCGGTGTCATGTTTGTAGCTTTTGTTGCAAACTTGATATTGGCTAGGCTCCTAACACCTTCAGATTTTGGAGTCATAGGAATGTTAATGATATTTTTATCATTAGCTAATACGTTTGTGGATGGAGGTTTTGCATCTGCTTTGATACAAAAGAAAAAACCAACAGAAAAAGATTATTCTACAATTTTCTTTTGGAACTTATTAGTTTCAATAATTTTAATAATACTTTTGTATGTAAGTGCACCATATATTGCTGAATTT
>JAHHQW010000036.1 GCA_020026195.1 Prevotella sp. | reverse complement strand
TAGGTAATAATCCAAAGTGAAAGAATTTATCCCCATGATTTATCTACTGAGCCATAAAACGTATGCATATAACATTATGCTAAAGTAGACAAAAAGAAAGACCGATGCTTTTAAAGGCACCGGTCTTCGCTATATTTATAATAAGGTTAATTTACTTCTTAACGAAATTAAGACCAATTTCCATCTTAGTTGTTGTGTTTACAACTTCGGGGAACTGCTTCAGAAGTGATTCAAGCATAGGAGCCATGGCTGCCATGTCGGGGTTCTCCTTAACCTTATCGGTGATAGTCTTGATAAGATCGGGGTTCTGGAGCATTGGAGCGAACATCTGCAGAACGGGGAGAAGAAGCTGCTGGTCGATGCATACATAAAGTTTGTCGCCGTCTAATGTGTATGCGATGTCGATACCTTCAGAGAGTCTCTTGTCTGCATCGAGAGCTTTGAGGATACTTGGAGTAAGACCTCTCATTATTTCAGCCATCTGACTGGGTTCCTTGTCTGCTTCGCCCTTGTTAGCTGCTGCATCAGCTGCAATAGCGTACGGGTTGAGGACAAGTTTCATGAGGTTGTCGCTGGCAACAACGTACTGAGCAAGACCCTTTGGAGATGTCTTGGGCTGCTTTGTCTTTAAGTCAACGTATGTAGCAATGAGGTTGCCGTCGCCTTCGAACTGAACGCCCTGAAGCATAGAAGCAAGGACTTCGGGAATTGTCATCTTCTTTCCGTCAGCACCGGGAACTACACCAATACTCATAACAACAGCCATGAGCTGTGTCATAGAATATTCTGTAGTCTGACCGAACATTTCAATGGCAACCTTCTTGTCAGATTCCCATATAAAGTTAGTAGGTACAGATTCCACCATTCCGAAGTCGTTTACTACGATAGGTGCGAGTGTCCATGATGTACCTGCAAATTTCTGGTTTTTGAGAGCAACGTCTGTGAGCTCGATAGAAAGCTGGTTTTCTAATACATTACCTGAATAGTTGAATGTATAGAACTTACTTTCGCCACTGCCGTTGAAAGAACCTAAGTCACCGTTAAGAGTCATTGTTACGGGAAGAACAACCTCGGGTTCACCAGCAAATACGCTTGATGTCTTGAAAGTAGCATCTGCTGCTGCTTCATGTGTTCCGTTGTTTATAAGTTCTTCAACATTCAATTTCTCACCACGGAAAGTAAGAGTTGCTGCTGGATTGTTAGCATCCGGTGTAAAAAGAATCTCTTTTCCTATAACTTTATTACCTGATACTTTAAGGTCGAGCTCTGAACCGCTAAAACTCTTTTCTGTTTCTACAGGACATACAACAGGATTGTCATCGTCATCACTACATGCTACAAGTGCGAATACCGACAAGAGCAAAAAGGGTAAATACTTTAATTTCATAAATTTTATTTTAAAAAGTTTAGGTCGCAAAATTAAGCATTAAAAACGATAAAAAAAGCCTTTCTGTGTGTTTTTGTATGCTTTTTATTTTGAAATCGCTAAATAAGTAGCTATCTTTGCACATTATTATTGGAAATGTGCAAAAAACATGCAAAGCTTTAATACATACATACAGAACAGTATAGTAAAGAACTGGGATCTTGATGCCCTGACAGATTACAAGGGTGTTACGCTTCAGTACAAGGACGTAGCACGTAAAATAGAGAAGCTGCACATCATATTCGAAAACAGTGGTGTACAGAAAGGTGATAAAATAGCTATATGCGGACGTAACAGTGCGAACTGGGCAGTAGCTTTCCTCGCTACATTAACTTACGGAGCTGTTGCAGTGCCTCTTCTTCATGAGTTCACGGGCGAACAGATTCATCACCTTGTAAATCATAGCGGTTCGAAACTTTTGTTTGTTGGCGATTATGTTTCTACGACAATCAATCCTGATGAGATGCCCGAACTTGAAGGTATCATCAATATACCGGACTACTCTCTGATGCTCTCTCGCTCTGAGAAACTTACTTATGCAAGAGAACATCTTAATGCTCTGTTTGGTGAAAAATATCCTAAGTATTTTAGAAAAGAACACGTTAACTATTATATAGATAAGGATCCTGAGGAACTGGCGCTGATAAATTATACCAGCGGAACAACTGGTTTCTCTAAGGGTGTAATGCTTCCGTACAGAGCTCTTGCAAGTAACACTGAGTTTGCTTTCGGTGTACTTGGCGACAAGGTAAATACAGGTGACAACACCATCAGTATTCTTCCGATGGCTCACATGTATGGTATGGCTTTCGAATTCTTGTTCGAATTCTCACAGGGATGTCACATCTTCTTCCTTACTCGTATACCGAGTCCTGCCGTAATTGCCAACGCATTCGCAGAAGTTAAGCCGCGTATCATCATCGCAGTACCTCTGGTTATCGAGAAGATTATACGTAAGAAGGTTCTTCCGAAACTTGATAATATCCCTATGAAACTTCTTCTCAGTATGCCTGTCATCAACAAGAAGTTACATGAGATGATATGTGAGCAGGTTTACAATGCCTTCGGTGGTAATTTCTATGAGATTATCG
The DNA here is from genome assembly GCA_020026195.1 of Prevotella sp. Classification (GTDB taxonomy): domain Bacteria; phylum Bacteroidota; class Bacteroidia; order Bacteroidales; family Bacteroidaceae; genus Prevotella. The sequence goes on along the minus strand of JAHHQW010000036.1, from coordinate 23,162 downwards.
TCGGCGGTGCTGCAATGAACCAGGAAGTTGAGGCTTTCCTCAAGAAGATTAATTTCCCGCTTACTATTGGTTACGGTGCTACAGAATGTGCTCCTATCATTACATATTCCGACTGGCACGACTTCGTACAGACTTCATGCGGACGCGAAGTTCTTAACATGAAGGTTAAGATTGACAGTCCTGACCCACAGAACATTCCCGGTGAAATTCTTGCCAAGGGTGCTAACGTGATGCTTGGTTATTACAAGAACGAAGAGGCTACAAAGCAGGCTCTCGATAAAGATGGCTGGTATCACACAGGTGACCTTGCAACAATGGATGAGGCTGGTAACGTGTTTATCAAGGGTAGAAGTAAGAACATGCTTCTCGGTGCTAACGGACAGAACATTTATCCTGAAGAGATTGAGGACCGTCTTAACAGTATGGAACTCGTTATGGAGAGTCTTGTCGTACAGCGTGAGGATAAGTTGTTCGGTCTTGTTCATCCTGACTATGATGCTGCCGAGGCACAGGGCATCGACGAGGCTCAGCTTCGTGTAGTAATGGAGAATAACATGAAGGAACTGAATGCCGAGCAGCCTGCATACTGCAAACTGACTGACATTGAGATAATGAAGGATGAGTTTGAGAAGACTCCTAAAAAGAGTATCAAGAGATACATGTATAAGTAATAAGATTTAAACAGATTATATATAATTTGAAAGGCGTAGCATGTGGTTGCATGTTACGCCTTTTTTCTTTATTGTATTTTATGTCTTTGTATACGCGTAATGTTTAAGATGTTTTACAGGTGTTATTTGTTTTATGCTGCATACTATATATAATATGGTAAGTTTTTAATATGTCTCATTGGAATTATATATTTACATATAACATTATATATTTCCATATAACATTATATATTTCATATGTATTTGTACCAATAGTATCTGAAATGTTACGTAAACGATTTGTTTTCATGTTGCTTAATATTATTGTAAGCAATAAAAAAATAGAAGCCGCACAGAATTAAATCCGTGCGGCTTCTATTAATTATATTATTTCAGAATTACTATCCGAAGTTATCGAACATAATGTTCTTAGGATCAACACCTAAGCTGTCGAGCATACCGACTACGGCCTTACTCATAGGACCAGGACCGCACATGTAGTACTCGATATCCTCAGGAGCTTCATGGTCCTTAAGATATGTATCGTACATAACCTGATGAACGAATCCTGCTGTGTACTTAACACCCTTTTCGTCTGCCTCAGGATCGGGACGGTCGAGAGCCAGGTGGAAGTGGAAGTTAGAGTATTCCTTTTCCAATTCGAGGAAGTCGTTAAGATAGAACACTTCGCCAAGTGAACGAGCACCATAGAAGTAGTGCATCTCACGGTCACGTGTATGAAGAGTCTTAAGCATATGCATAATCTGAGCACGCAGAGGAGCCATACCGGCACCACCGCCGACCCATATCATCTCGTTCTTAGAGTCGAAGATAGGATGGAAGTCGCCGTAAGGACCACTCATGATAACCTTGTCACCCGGTTTGCGGCTGAAGATGTAAGATGAAGCAATACCTGTAGGAACATCCTGGAAACCTACCTGAGGTCTGGGCTTAAACGGTGTAGATGCAATACGGACTGTAAGCATAATACGGTCGCCCTCGGCAGGGTAGTTAGCCATAGAGTAAGCACGTACTGTAGGTTCGGGGTTGTGAGCCTTCAGAGAGAGGATATTAAACTTCTTCCAAGCACCGATGTATCTCTCGCCAATAGCCTCCTTGTCGAAGTCCTTGTCGTAATCAATCTCATCGTATGCAGGAATCTTAATCTGTGCGTATGAACCAGGGATAAAGTCCATGTGTTCTCCGGGAGGGAGCTGAACGATAAATTCCTTGATGAACGAAGAAACGTTCTTGTTGCTGATAACTGTACATTCCCATTCCTTAACGCCGAGAACGCTGTCAGAAACGTGAAGTTTCATGTCGCTCTTAACCTTGCACTGACATCCCAGACGCCAGTGATCCTTTATCTCCTTACGAGTAAAGTGAGGACGCTCAGAGTCAAGGATTTCGCCACCGCCTTCGAGAACCTGTACCTTACACTGACCGCAGCTTGCCTTACCACCACAGGCAGAAGGCAGATAAATGCCGTTCTCATTGAGAGTAGCCATTACGCTGTTGCCTTGGTCTACGGTGATGACCTTGTCGTTGTTAATGGTGATGTTAACCTTACCGCTTGGTGACAGATACTTCTTAGCAACGAGCAGTATCACTACGAGCAGCAGGATGATTGCCAGGAATATGGCTATACTTACTAATATAAACTGTACCATTTCTTATCTCCTCCTATTATATTTTCAAACCTGAGAAACACATCATTGCCATGGCCATAAGACCTACAGTGATGAAAGTAATACCGAGTCCCTGCAAAGGCTTTGGAACATCGCTGTACTGCATCTTCTCGCGGATGGCACCCATTGCAACGATTGCAAGTGTCCAGCCGAGACCGCTACCGATGGCGTATGCAATGCTGTCCCATACGTTACCGATGTACTGTGTGTTCGACGGATCGAGATGGATTCTCTGCTGCATAAAGAGCGAAGCACCCATGATGGCACAGTTAACGGCAATAAGCGGAAGGAAGATACCGAGGGCAGAGTAGAGTGACGGAGAGTATTTTTCAACAATCATCTCGACGAGCTGCACGATACCTGCGATTACTGCGATGAACAGAATGAAACTGAGGTATGAAAGGTCTACGCCTTCTACAAGACAGTCGGGACCGAGTACGTATGTCTGAAGCAGGTAGTCTACGGGTACTGTAACGAACAGTACGAAAGTAACTGCCATACCAAGTCCGAATGATGTCTTTACGTTCTTAGATACTGCAAGGAAAGAGCACATACCCAAGAAAAAGGCAAATATCATGTTGTCTACAAAAATAGACCTGAAGAATAAACTTATTATATGTTCCATTGCTTTTTATTTTTCGTCTTTAAAGAAATATGCTCTGTGTACCCAGATAACGATACCTACCAGGATAAGTGCCATTGCAGGCATTGTCATCATACCATTATTAATGTATCCGGCTTCGTAAGCACAGTCGGGGATAATCTGGAATCCTAAGAGTGAACCGCGTCCGAAGAATTCACGGAAAGCACCTACGATTACCAGAATGTATGCATAACCGAGACCGTTTCCGATACCGTCTAAGAAACTCGGCCAGGGCTTGTTAGTCATGGCGTAAGCCTCAAGACGTCCCATCAGAATACAGTTTGTAATGATAAGACCTACATATACAGAGAGTTCCACACTGACATCATAAGCAAATGCCTTGAGCACTTCGCTCACGATGGTAACGAGAGCAGCAACGACTACCAGCTGTACGATGATACGTATACGGTTAGGAATAGTGTTGCGGAGCACTGAAATGATAATATTTGAGAATGCTGTAATCACTGTAACGGCGAGACCCATTACGATTGCCGGCTTGAGCTGTGATGTTACGGCAAGGGCAGAACAGATACCAAGTACCTGAACGAGTACAGGGTTATCTTTGTTCAGCGGATTGAGAAGAGCCTCTTTACTTGTCTTTGATAATATTTTTCCCATACGTCAGTCCTCCTTATTTAGCATTAAAAAACTTAATATACTTCTGCAGGCAGTCCTGTAACATCAGTGACACACCGTCCGAAGTAAGTGTTGCACCTGTAACGGCATCTGCTTCTGTAGACGGATCCTTTACGTCGCTCTTCTTCTTTACAGAGAGTGCGATGTTTTCTGTATCGCTGCCTGCAAACAGATGCTTGCCCTTAAACTGTGAGCGCCATGCCTTGCTGTCCTTAATTTCAGCACCAAGACCGGCAGTCTCGCTGTCGTGGTTGAAGTATGCGCCGTAGAGTGTGCTGCGGTCTGCGTTGATAGCTATGAAACCGCGGATGGCACCCCAGAGTCCCATACCGTAAACAGGAATTACATATTTATCTTCGCCGTCTACCTTACACATGTATATGGCATATTTACCAGCTTTATAATCAGCACTGTTAAGCTTGAAACCTGCATTTTCGCCGCCCTTCTCGCCAGCTTCGATGACATTGTTGTCAGCATCGAGTACGGCATCTGCCATTACCACCTCGCTGTACTTTGCAGCAGCATCTTCGTTAGAAAGACCTTCTATGTTGAGAGCAGCAAGAATCTGCTTCTTCTTATCGAGAGCCACATTCTTATCCTGTGTCGGCTTGAGCGACTGTGATACGAATGCGAGGAGGAATGCCACAACGACTACGATGATTGCGGCATATATCAGAGTGTATGAATTAGAATTGGTGTTAAAACCCTTTTTGTTATCTGTTGCCATGATTATTTGTTGTTTTGGGTTAAACGATTCATTCTCTTATTGATGTTACGCTGTACCACACAGTAGTCAATCAGCGGAGCAAACATATTGGCGAACAGTATTGCCAGCATCATGCCTTCGGGATAACCGAGGTTCATGACACGTACCACTACTGCCATTATACCGATGAGAAGACCGAAGATAAACTGTCCGGGGATTGTACGTGCACTTGTAACGGGGTCGGTAGCCATGAATACTGCACCGAAACAGAAACCGCCGAGCATCAGGTGTTCGTACCATGTGATGGGAGTCATTCCGAGACTCTGGAACAGCAGTGCTGTAAGACCGCCGCCAGCGAATACGCTGAACATTATTCTCCAGCTGGCAACGCCTGAGATAAGAAGAATAACTGCTCCTATCGCAATTGCAAATACACTTGTCTCACCTACTGAACCGGGAATAAGACCGATGGCCATTTCCATAGGACTCATGTCAAGGCTGCCGGCAGCAACGTTGGCAAGGGGAGTGGCTGCTGTGAATGTATCGGGAAGTGTGTTTCCTAATCCTAAAATATCTTCGTTAGGAACCCATACAGAGTTACCGCTCATCTTTGTAGGATATGAGAAGAAAAGGAACGCACGCGTGAGAAGCGCAACGTTGAAGATGTTCATACCGGTACCGCCGAATATCTCCTTACCGATGATTACGGCAAATGCGATGGCAATGATCATTGCCCACATCGGACAGCCGATAGGCAGGATTAAAGGAATAAGCATACCTGATACGAGGTAACCTTCCTGTATTTCTTCGTTCTTCCACTGTGCCCATGCGAACTCGATGCCGAGACCTACGATGTAAGAAACTAAGATTTTTGGTAATAAGGCAAGGAATCCGAAGAGGAACATATCAAAGAATCCGGCTTCGGCAAGCTTGCCAGCAGCTAAATAGTTCTGGTAACCTAAATTGTACATACCGAACAGAAGAGCCGGTATAAGGGCAATTACCACAATGCTCATTATTCGCTTCGAGTCGATGCTGTCGTGTATGTTGACTCCGCTCTTTGATGTGCTGTTAGGCACGTAGAGGAATGTATCGAAGCCATCGTATACGCTGCGCAGGGCATGAAGCTTACCTCCTTCTTCGAAAGAGGGTTTTATCTTATTCAGATAATTTCTTAATGCGCTCATATTTTAATTATTTGTTTTCGATGATGTAAATGTTATTCGTTTTCCTTTCTAAGCTGGTCGAGACCGTTGCGGACAATCTTCTGCAGCTCGAGTTTTGAAGAATCCACGAACTCTGCAAGTGCAAAGTCCTCGGGTGATACCTCGTAGATACCTAATGCCTCCATCTTGTCAAGGTCACCTGTAATGATAGCCTTGATGAGGAATTCGCCGTAGATGTCCATTGGCAGTACCTTGTCGTACTCGCCGCTCATTATCATGTGGCGTTCGCCACCTTTGATACGGGCATCCAGTGTGTATTCCTTGTTTTTGCCGAACAGCCAGCTGAAGTAGCTGCGGCTTGTAGAGAACTGATTAACACGTGGCATTATCCATCCTGCAAACTCGTCGGCATCGCTGCCTTCGGGTATAACATTTATCTCACTTGTGTGTGGCAGAATATAATCGTCGGCCGTACACTTACAGCCTGTAAGAACGTTGCCGTTTATTATGCGCACATTTCCTTCTGCAATACGTCCGTTAGTTACCGTTCCAATCTTTTCGCCAATCATTACTTCGCAGTATGCAGGAGCCTTTACCTCGCTGCCTGCAAGAGCTATTGTGCGACGAAGGTCTACGTGACCTGTGTTGAACAGACGGCCGAAGAAAATTACTGCCGACGGATCAACCGTCCATACCACCTCGCCTTTGTTTACTGGGTCGAGATGATTAACCTGTACTCCTACGTTGCCTGCGGGACACTTACCGTCGAATACTGTTACTTCAGCATCGCTGATAGAAGAAAGTGCCTTACAGTTCTCCTGGTCCTTTCCGATTCCTAAATAAGTCTTTGCAATCTTAGAAAGAGCCTTGATACCTGTAGCAAAATCGTTCTCGTTGCCTTTCAGCTCGTACAAGAAGTCTGCTGCGAGAGGCATGTCACGAAGAGCGCTTACGAAAATAGATTTCGGCATTGTTTCAGGATTAGTGGAAACAGCGTACGGCAGCTGGTTGATGTAGCCGAACAGACCTGCTTCGAGCAACGAGTCGATAACCTCGCTGCCTTTCATTTTAGAAACATCCTTTTTACCGAAATCGACGAATTCCTGTGTGGCATCGGCTGCCACGGTTACTGCTAATACCTTACGACGATCACCGCGCACAACTTCTTTCACTGTGCCGCTGACGGGCGAAGAAAACTTTACGTTGGGGTAACGCTTGTTGAAGAACAAAGCATCGCCGGCTTTTACCTTGTCTCCGGCATGGACTGCCACTTTGGGAGTGACACCGATAAAGCCATCCGGTACAAGACCTATTTCACCGGAAGGTGCAACGCTGAAACTGTTCTCTTCAGCTCTGCCCTTGAGGTTAATGCTTAAGCCTTTGCGTAACTTAATTACATTTGCCATAATTTTGTGTTATAAATTATCCTCTGATTTTACGCATGCAAAATTACATATTTTTATGGTTAATTTAAAATAAAAGGGTATTAATGTTTCCTTTTTTAATTATTTGAGAATATAAGTCATGTCATAAATGCCATTATGTAATGTGCGTTTTACAATTTAAAGTGTTAATGTAACACTGACATACGTACACAGCATGTATAATGCTTTCATTTTACGCACTTTCTACCGAACGTGTTACTATAATAATTATTTAAAAATTTTGCTTATTAAACAATATCTTGTATTTTTGCATCTTAGAACAAATATTTAAACAAATAAAGATGTACAGAACAAATACGTGTGGCGAATTGCGCCTCTCGGATGCCGGTAAGCATGTAACGCTTGCAGGATGGGTGCAGAGAACCAGAAAAATGGGCGGTATGACATTCGTCGACCTGCGCGACAGATACGGTATTACACAGTTGGTATTCAACGAATCTGTAAATAAGGATTTATGTGAAAAGGCTAACAAACTCGGTCGTGAGTTTTGTATTCAGATAAAGGGTGTTGTCAACGAGCGCCAGAGCAAGAATGCTAATATGCCTACAGGTGACATAGAAATTATCGTTGATTCTCTTAACGTACTGAGCACCAGTGATACACCTCCTTTCACTATCGAGGACAATACCGATGGTGGCGACGAGCTCCGTATGAAGTATCGTTATCTTGACCTGCGCCGTCCGTCTGTTCGCAAGAACATCGAACTGCGTCACAAGATGTGTATCCTTGTTCGTAATTTCCTTGACAAACAGAACTTCATTGAGGTCGAGACTCCTATCCTTATCGGTAGTACTCCTGAGGGTGCTCGCGACTTCGTGGTTCCTTCACGTATGAACCCCGGTCAGTTCTATGCACTGCCACAGAGTCCTCAGACTCTTAAGCAGCTTCTGATGATCAGTGGATTCGACCGTTACTTCCAGATTGCAAAGTGTTTCCGTGATGAAGACCTCCGTGCTGACCGTCAGCCTGAGTTCACACAGATTGACTGCGAGATGAGTTTCGTTGACCAGGAAGACGTAATAGAATTGTTCGAAGACATGGCACGCCATCTGTTCAAGGAATTGCGTGGTGTAGAGCTTCCTGCAAAACTTCAGCAGATGACATGGCATGAGGCTATGCGTCGTTTCGGTAGCGATAAGCCCGATCTTCGTTTCGGCATGGAGTTCGTAGAATTCATGGATGTTCTCAAGACAGGAGCATTCAAGGTATTCGACGAGGCTGAATATATCGGTGGTATCTGCTGTCCCGGATGTGCTAACTACACACGTAAGCAGCTCGACCAGCTCACAGAATTTGTAAAGCGTCCTCAGGTTGGTGCCAAGGGTCTTGTGTACATTAAATATAATGAAGACGGTTCTATCAAGTCAAGCGTCGACAAGTTCTATGATGCAGACGTACTGAAGAAAGTTCTCGAAAAGGCAGAGGCTAAGCCTGGTGATCTTGTTCTCATTCTCAGTGGTGATAATGCCAACAAGACACGTGTACAGCTCTGTTCTCTCCGTCTTGAGATGGGTGACCGTCTCGGACTCAAGGATAAGAACAAGTTTGAGTGTCTGTGGATTATCGACTTCCCCTTGTTCGAATGGAGTGATGAGGAGCAGCGCCTCATGGCAACACACCATCCGTTCACAATGCCTAATCCCGATGATATCCCATTGCTCGACGAACATCCTGAAAAGGTTCGTGCCAAGGCTTACGACTTTGTATGTAATGGTATAGAAGTTGGTGGCGGTAGTATCCGTATCCACGACAGTCATTTGCAGGAGAAGATGTTCAACATCCTCGGATTCACAGAAGAACAGGCAATGGCTCAGTTCGGCTTCCTCATTAACGCATTCAAGTTTGGTGCACCTCCTCACGCAGGACTTGCATTCGGTCTTGACCGTTTCGTTTCTATCATGGCTGGTCTTGACAGTATTCGTGACTGTATTGCATTCCCGAAGAATAACAGCGGTCGTGACGTTATGCTCGATGCTCCTGGCGAATTAGCACAGAAACAGCTCGACGAACTCAACTTAAAGGTTGACTTACGTCAAAAAAACGATTAATATCAGTACAAGTTGCTGAAAATGAAACGCTTTAAGAATTTCTTTTGAAATATAAACCTTATCTTTGCGAAAAGTTTTAGTATTATATATACGATAACAGGTAAAAAGATATCATGGTAGAAAAGAAATGCACAAAGAAGGCTGCTACAACAAAGAAGACAGCCGAAAAGAAGACAACAGAAACTAAGACTGTTGCAGTTAAGCCAACATTTGCAATCGACGCAATCAATGTAGGTTGGCACGCTGGCGATGTTTATGAGGCTCTTGCACAGGCTAAGAAATCACTCAGCATCGACGAACTTGCTTGTGAAGCAAAACTTTCTGAGCCGGAGGTTCTCCTCGGTATGGGATGGTTGCTTAAGGAAGGCAAGATTAAGGACGACAATGGTCTTGTAACTCTCGCTTAATAATCATTTAAGATTATAACCAGAAACGGCGGAACATATTTATGTTTCGCCGTTTTCTTTTTATATGTATGACGTTTTGTGAACTGTTCTGTTTGCAATAATCATTTAGTTCCTGATGTCTGCCTCATAAATCTTGTTAATATCGTAACATTTCCTATTTTATAAATGCAATGTGAGTGTTACAAAACTATTAGTTTTTTGCAATATTTCTTGTTGTTTTGCATTTAAATGCATAAAAGTCATGAAAAAAGGTATTGCATATTAAAATAATACCTATATTGTGCGAGTGATAACTTATTGTGATTTAAAATTTTATGTATGACATGTTATAAAATACGGGTCATTTGAAGAATGACATCCTTTGTTTATATGTGTATTTATATGTAAAATTAACAGTAGGTAATATCAGGGTGCAAAAGAATTATAGTGTGAATTAAAAAGTTTATAAAATATAAATTATTAATTATTTTACTATGAAAAAAAACTTATCTGTTAGTGTGAAGACACTTTTTGCAGCATTAACAATGATGGCGTTACCTATGCTGAGTAATGCACAGACAAATTTAAAACATGTAGCTCCTGCTAATTATTCCATTACGCGTACACCACGTGTTTTTAATGCAGAAAAGCCTGTAATGAATTCAGTTCTCACAGATGTTAAGGAGAATGAACAATGGTGGGGATATTTTGATGGAGACTACGAAGGAAATACAGGTATGCTCGGACTTGAGGCTCCTGGTGTTTATAATTGCTGCGTAAAGATAAGTTCTGGTTGTCAGATGGGCAAGGGTAAGACGATAGAAGGATTAAAGTTCTCTTTCCCTTCACTTGATGATATTAATGATATATATATCTGGATATCAGAGACACTTCCTCAAAGTGCAGAGACTGCGGATGTCACATGGCAGAAAGTAGACAAATCTATGCTCACGGATCTTCGCAGTACAGAAGCAAAGTTTAATGAAGTTCGTTTCGACAAGCCTTTTATGATAGGAGATAAAGATGTTTATGTAGGTTATTCTTTTAATGTTGTTAAAGCAGAAACAGAAGAGGCTAAGCAGCCAATGCTTATTACTAAATGGCCTGAGACAACGGATAAAAATGCTCTCATCTTTAAATTCGCTAATGAAGAGTGGACAGACTGCGCTTCTTATCCTTTTGGAAATTTGGCAGTACAGATGCTCATGAGTAAACTTGAAACAAAGAATGCCGTTTCCATTCAGCGAAATTTTGATAGCGAGATTGCTGGTAAGAAAGGAACAGAAATTTCCGTAACTCTTGATTTAACTAATGAAGGTTCTGAAGGATGCTCAGAATTTAAATATGTGGTACAGTGTGGTACAGATCAGTATCCGGAAGAGACAGTAGTACTGGATAAGAAGATTACCAATGTTGATGAAGTATTTGAGTACACATTTAATATTCCCGTAAAAGAGGAAACAGGTCGTGATACCGTTATGGTTAAAATTACCAGTGTGAATGGTGTTGCTAACGAGTCTGTAGGCTTTACAACTTGTGGAGGCAGTATCTATTCATTGTCTAAGGTTGCCGATCATAATGTGTTTGTAGAGCATTTTGTAGGTATATGGAATGGACATTCGCCTCGTGCGTATGTTGCAATGGATAGAATGACAGAGACTTATGGAAATAAGGCAATTATCGTTTCTGTTCATGCCGGAAATGTAGAAGCAATGGAATGTGCAGATTATAAAGACATGACATACTATTATAAAGGTACGTCAGGATTCCCGGCAGCATTTGTAGACCGTACCATTAATAACGTAGACCCGTACTGGGGTGAGGAGATGCTCAGTGACTTTGGTTTTGAGGACTGTTTCCTGAAAATTTATAACACGGTTGCTCTAGCTGAGATAAAACTTAATGCTTATTTTGATGACAGTGGCGAAAACATCATTGCTGATTCTGAAACAGAGTTCTTATGTAATACTGAAAATGGCGATTATGCCGTAGGTTATGTTCTTAAGGAAGACGGAATGTCTGGTGAAGGTCAGGGCTGGGAACAGACAAACCAGTTTGGTGATTTTAAAGATTCAGGAATATTTGATGCCGACCCTCGTTTTGAATGGTGGATGAATGCAGGTGAAGTTGTCAAGGGTTATGTATTTAATAATGTAGCCATTGGTGCCAAGGGAATGCTGAAGAAAGGTATTCAGGGCAGTCTTAATGCTCCGTTCGTTGAGAATACGCCTCAGAAACATAGCGTAACGTTTGCTCTTGCTGATTATCCTGTTATCCAGAACAAAGATAATCTTACGATGTGTGCCGTAATATTTGATCGTAGCAACGGACGTATCGTAAACTCATGTGCGGTAAAGGTATTGTCTGTTAATGCTATCAGCGACGTAAATGTAGATAATGAAGCTGTTGAGATTGAACGCTATACTGTTGATGGCCGCCGTATTGAAGCTCCTGTAAAGGATGTTAATATCGTCAGATACAGTGACGGAAGTGTTAGGAAAGTATTTATAAGATAATTTCTATTTAATGCGCCACGCCTGATTAAGCGTGGCGTTTTTATGTCTTTAAATAAAGCTGCATTAAATAAATATTTATAAGATGTGATTATAAGATTGTATTCTATTTGGAAGAATCATTAAAAAATATCTACTCATAAAGCATAAACATGTTTTTTAAAGTTCTGAATATATTTGTACGTTTATGATTAAGTTCGTTAAAAACATTACAAGTTATTAGATGCTTTTCTTATGTTATAAAAATCTTTGTATAGATACAATTCCTGTATAGAGCCTATAATACATCGTTTGTGTGTTATTTTGATTATGTTTGTAAAATGTATTCCTGTTTAGTCGTGGAATATATAAAGGTCATATATTGTTAATAGTTATCATCATATATATGCCTTATGTGAATACTTTGAATTTTTCAGATTTCAATAACACTAAACAATAAGTACCATGAGCTTTTTGACTTACATAAGAGTTTATGGGTAAATGTTATGTGCTTGCAATAAAAAATCGGACTGATAATTCATATCAGCCCGATTAAAAATAGTTTCTTATTTAATTTATTTTACAAAGAATTTTTTTATTATTGTGCTACTATTGTTGATTATCTTGGCAATGTAAATGCCATTAGCAAGAGATGAACAATCAATTGTATCAGCATTATTTGCAGATATTACCATTTTACCATTGATATCGTAAACCTCTACACGATTGCAACCATAAACAATAAGTTTTCCGTTATCAAATACAACATTTGAATTTGTTTCTGTTCCATTGATAGATGTAGGAACATCAACATAGTTGAACTTGAGATAATCTATATAGAAATTAATAGGATTGCCATCATTATAAGATGTATAGAATGCCAACTTTGTTATATCTTGCAAACCTGATACTGTAAATTTGTATGTGGCAGAAGCTCCAAATGCAGGAAATTCTTTTTGATTAAGAGTCAATACTGCATCATCATTATTAAATGATTCACCATCCTTTGAAATTAGAACTTTGAATATTTGATCTGTGCAGTAATTTGAATATGAACTTTCTTCTTCCATTGTAATACCTAATTCGATATTATATACAGTTTGGATATCTTTATCAACTATAATTTTAGGAGAAATGAACCAGTAATTACCTGTTTCGCTCCAAAATTCAGAAAATGAAAATCTCTTTGCACGTGATTCATTGAAACTGAATCCATAATCAGAACTTTGTAATTCTGAAGGATTAGCAAGAACACCGGTAAAGCCTTTCCATCCATCCATCATTTCTATTTCATCGAAATTAACGTCTAAAGGCATTGAAAGACCTGCCTGGAATGTAGTTATTTCAGACCATGCACTTACAACATTATCCATGACAGCGCGAACACGAACATTGTATACACCCATAGCATCAAGTCCCATTATAACATGAGGATTCTTGTTAACAAGTATAGGTTTATTCCATTCTTCAACATTAGATTTTTTGAGTGAAATTTCCCAATTTGTTTCTTTGCTCTGTACTGTCCAACCAATAGTAGCACTATTGCCGATAATATTAGAAACTGTAACATTAAGAGGATAATCGCATAAAGGTTTTTCTTCTATTTTAATAGAATTAATAACGATTTTATACTTAGAACTTGTATGTATAGTATAACGAATTCTCACATACTGTCCATTATGTTTTTCAAGAAGAGCTCTTCTTTTTCCAGTATTTACTTCTTTTGCGTTATTGCTATTATAAACAAATAAATCTTCATAATTAATACCATCATTAGTAATTTGAATCTTCAGAAAATCATTTTCACCAAAAGAGTAATTTCCTTCACCATATTTTCCACCAAAAACAAATTCAGTAATTAATCTACATGTATTTTCTGTCAATTTTATATAAGGAGTTTCAATAAATTCTTCTTTTTCTTTATTTGAATTTCCCATTGAAATAATTTCACCATGCATTGTATACCAATCACCTTGATAATTCCAACCTGCTGGAATGTCCTGCATATAATCTTTTAGATTATCAGTATTCCAAGGAATTGTATAAGAAGTCGTAAGATTCTGTTCTGAGCCAAGTGAAGAATATCCTCCCTTACCATCAGTATTCCATGCTTTAAAGTAATATGGTTTAGAATCTGTCAGATTGTCAATAACAATATTATCGTTAGATTTTCCGATGTATACGACCTTTGCACCACCTTCTAATGTATCACCAACTTCATATACTCCAGTAGGAAGACCAAAATCACCAATACCAGTATATCTTTGATAAGAAGGATCAAAAAATTCTTTTTCAGACATTGCAATTATTGCAGTCTCTTCACCAGTTTCTAATGAAAGTGTAATATTCGAGATAGTGATATCCTTGCATTTAAGAGTTGGAGCTCCGCCCATTGTTGTTATTACAAATTCTACAGGTGATATTAAATTATAAAGAGGACCTTCAAGACACATGGCATTGTACGATATAATACGTCCATAGTAAGTTGTATTTTCTTCAAGAACATCAGCTGTAGATATTACACCATTTGTTATAATGCCTGCAACCACAACATTTCCAATTGAGTCACCTTCTTCGTAAGTAGTTTTATCCTTAGGCATCATATCGAAATTGTTTTCCTTATTTACAAGGATCATATAATGATCAGCATCAGCAATATCTAATGAACCATAAATAGATGTAGAACGAGCGTATAACTTAACGTTTGTAGGCTGCATTGTCGGAGTATTACATTTTTCAGGGGCTATGAAAGTTAAATTAAATCCATTTTCAGGGAAGTTTTCTTCATTATAGTCAATAAAAAATTCTTTAGTAGTGGTCTTGCCTTTAAAATTTTCAAGCATGAGCATGTCATTTTCATCACCTTTTATTCCAATTTTAATTGATGAATAATAACCAGTAGAAACGCCCTTTATTGGTTCGAAATTGTTAAGGTGCATTTCTATGTTACCTGTAGCTTCGTATAAGCGATATTGTATATTTACTTTAGCCATGATTTCAACATCCCATACACTAGAGTTTACACCAATATTACTATATTGAATAACAAGAACTCTGTTTCCTTCTGTTCCTTCAACTTTATAACTTATTTCACTATCCTCAAGACCATAGAAATTGTTTTTGGTTACTAAACCAAAGACATTTTTCATTCCTTCAGTGTCGAATACATTAAAAGGACTATAATTTCCAGGAAGTGTCATGGCTTCGTTTCCTAAAAATATTGTACCATCAGTACCAACCATAAATTGATTCATTTCTAGACCATTATATCTAAAATTAAATCCAATTTGGAAACCATTAGTCTTGTCTATTTCAGAAAAATTGTTATTCCCATCACCATCAATGATAACTTTGGAGAATTCATTACCAGTATAGTCTACAGGGATTATTGTACCATCTGTTATTGCTGTGTATGTCTTATTAGTGACAGCTACATCATAAGCAAACATTTTTTTCTGTGCTTCCATCACAATAGCTGAAAGTAAGAAAAAGCATAATACTATCCAATGTTTTTTCATAATTACTAAATATTAGTTGTTAAAAATTAAAAGTAGGTGAGTTATTTAATTATTTTCCTTGTTTTTCCATCAGAGTATTTTGCAATATTAATACCCTTCTGAGGAGTCGCAAGTTTCTTTCCGTCAATACTATAGTAAGCGATAGGATCACCGTCATAAATTTCATTCTCGTCAATACCTGCTGGTGTTTCGAAAGTTCCGTCATTGAATATTCTTAAAGCATGAATACCTCTGTCTTTATTTTCATCGCGCCAGAATATATAAGAAGCTTCTTCATCACAGAATAAATTTGTATCCCAAATATCTATTGAACGACCAATAACTTTTTTCCATATTTTGTTTCCATCTTTGTCTATACGTGTTATACATAGTGATTCGTCAGCGAAACCAATATTATCGCTATAGAAAACTATCCATTCATCTTGATCGACAGGTCTGCTTGCTTTTGGACTATAGCAGAAACCTGATTGAGATTTCTTTGATGCCATTTCTTTACCTACGTCACCCCAAAGATATTCACCGTTATAAGAGAATTTACTTGAATTAAATGTAAAGTTATGGTTGTCAAAATTACTTATAAAGTTTACTAATATTTCCTTAGTTTTATTGTTCGATGAGATTATAGGATAGCTATGTTCAAATTCTTGAGGTGCGTAAGTGTCAAGTCCCTCAATACCAAATCCTAGTTCTCCGTCACCGTTAATATATTGTACACGTACGTTATGTGAAAACTTTCCCATATTTCTCAAGAAAGCTACAGCTACACCACCTTCGCCATCAGATGCAAGTTGGTATGGATCCATTGCCATTGAAGAACAACTAAATCTATCAAAAGTTACAGGCTCACTCCATACATTGTTACAGTCTCTGTCATAACGCATTACTTCAGACATTCCGTTTACTACTAGAAAATCACCATTTGTAGAAGGAATAAATTGGCCTCCGATTCTCTTGAATTCGTCATATCCGTAGTTTCCGTCGTTATCAAGACGCATAAGATAAGGACCACCTATTTCCCAGTCTTCTGTAGCATCAATTATCTTCCAGTATATATCATCTCCAATTACCATAATCTGTGAATATGGTGCATACTGTAATGTTTCATAAGTAATACCGTCAAGTCCCCATTCAAAGTCTCCGTCTTGGTTAATCTTATAGATTGTTGGTTGGAAAGAATGGGCGTCAAAGTCTTCTGCTGTTATCTCTTCATAAGACATTCCTTTGCATTCTGTTCTTGAGTCAGCAATACTAACAAGGGCTGATCCATCACTAGCGACTGCTAAACCATTCTTAGACCACCAAGTAGGAGTCATATAATGGTTAACCTTAATAGGTTGTTCGAATAATCTATGTAAATCTTTATCGAAAAGTTCTAGATATGTATGTACACCATCTTTTTCATACATCTTATATGTAAGCCAGAATTTGCCATCTTTTGTGCGTGCAACATCTGGTGAAGAAGCATAAAATTCTCCATCCTCTTCAGTGAATGTAATTAGACTGACATAATTTTTGTCTTCATTCCATTGAGCAGAAACTTTACTAGGTGTTAAAAATGCCGCGAATAATGCTACTGCTACTGCTGTTTTTAATGTTTGTTTCTTCATAATGTTAAAAGTTAATTATTTAATATATATTTTTCTGTTCTTATTGTTTTTCCATTATCAATCTTTAAGATTAATACTTCGTTATTGTATTTTGATAATGTCTTCTTATTCATTTCCTTACTTGAAATTGTAGTAATATATTTTCCATTACAATCGAAGATATCTATTGTAGAATTGTCGCTTGTTTTTATATCTTCTATACCTAATTCTGTATTTGCATCTTCCATGTAAAAATGTAATGTATGATATTTAGTATCGTATTCAGATGCTACTATTTTTTTAGTTTTTCCATCTGATTTTATTTCATATAAGATGTAGTATCCGTTTCCGAAATCACCTATTATGCCATCACCACCTTCATCGTAAAACTCAATAGTATAGCAGTCGTCCTTGTCTATTATAAGGTTCTCTTTGTATATTTTACGAGGCTGGTCGTATTTAGTACTCTTCTGTATTACGTCTCCAGCTGAGTTATATAATGTCCAAGATATTTCTTCAGGCTTATTGTCTGTATAAAGTTTAAGCAAAGCGCCACCTTTTATACGTACAGAACTAAAGAAACCTGTAAAATAATCAGAGGATGATTCATTTTCATATGTCTCGTTTATATTACTTACATACACTTTTACATTATTATAATCTTTATTTATCTGATATTGTGGAAAATCAGTTATTTCGAAAGTGTCCCTTTCCAGATATCCTAAATTCCCATTATAATCATACACTTTTTCGATATCGTTAACTGAAACATGCAATTTCGCAGATTTTATTGTGTTCGCACCATCATTACGTAAAGCTATTCTTCCGTAGAATTCAGGTGTGCAAACTTTATAAGGAATATCAATGACGTTATTAATAGACAATTGATTCTGAAATTTAGCATCTCTAGGAATGTATGCAGAAGCTATAATATCTTTTGTATCAAAGTTTTGTACAAAAGCTACAGCACCAAGCTCGGATTTATTATAATAATTATACATGTCAGATGTCATTTCGTAAGAGTATACATTTCCTTTTTCCAATATTGATGGTAGAGCTTTTCCATCAGCATTAGGAAGCATTTTACGCATTGTGTATTCTACTTCGGTTTCACCATTTCTAAAAGGTTCGTCTAATTTGATGTATTCTTCAAGCATTACAACTATCAAACGAAGATTGCTTAACTTAACTTCCTTTAATGGCTTAAGGTTTATATTAAACTTAACATTATCATTGTCGATTAAAGTCTTAGTAAAATCTATTTTTATAATTTCTTCTTGTTGTAGATATTTATCAATAATATCATTTAGTATGTACTCGTTAGTAGAGTGTTGCTCTTCCTTTCCATTATATAAGGTAGAAGGATAACTATTTATACTATAAAAATGTTCTCTTTGTTGTATATCAGCTTTATTCTCTAGTAAGAACGGATCTTTTGGATCAGGATATGAACCATGATATTTAATTGCAATAACATCACACAGACGATTGTTAACAACACGATCTAAAACAGGTGCAAAAGCAGCACATGGACCACATCCACTGTTAGTAAATTCTTCTATTACAACCATTCTTTTTTGGGCATTTATTATTAATGAAAATAATCCCAATGTAAATAATAACAAAGCTTTTTTCATAGTTTTTATATATTTTTGTATTCCGAATTTAGAAAATAAAAATTAAAAATCAAAGAATAAATATATGATATAGTTCACAATTCTTGAATTTTAATAAAAAACAAGTGTAAATTCGGTTAATGTTGCATATATAGAATATAAATATTACTTTTGTAACATTAAAAATAATACAGAATATGAAAAATGTATTCGCACTTTTAATTTTGTTATTTATTGCATTGACAAGCAATGCAGATATTAACGAAAAGGTTAGATCGTCAGATGTTGAGTATTCACATGCTGATTCATTATATTATAGTCAAAACTATTCTGAAGCTCTGGATTATTACATTAAGGCAATGAAATTAGCCGAAAAGGAAAATAATTCAGAGATATACTTGGCTTGTGTTGGTTATATTGCAAATATTTATTCTAATTTTGGAGACAATCTGCATTGTCGCTTTTATTTAGAAAAAGGTTATAAAGGTGCTGTTCGTGCAAATAATAATGATCTTAAAAGTAGTTTTTTAATAAATTTAATAAGAATATATTGTGATTTAGGTGACGTAGAAAAAGCAAATAAATATTTTAAAATCCTTAAAGAGACTCCTCCTGATAACTACAAAGATTCATGGTCTTATTATCTTTTGTATGACGAAGCGAAAATATTGTTTGTCGAAAAGAAATATAAAGAAGCCATTAATGCACATAAGAGAGCCTTAAAATTTGCAAAGGATAATAATATGGGGCATTTGAACGAAATGTATCAAGAAAATGAAATAGCAAATATATATGTTTTCTTGAAAGATTATGATAATTCTCTTAAATGGGGAAAATTATGCGAAGAAAGGGCTTTAAAAGAGAAAAATACAGAACTTCTTGTAAATTCTTACAATGTACTTTATACTACTTATGCTAATCTTGGTGATAAAGATAATGAGAAAAAATATAGACATTATTACACCAGTATGAAGGATAGCCTTTATAACATAGATTCATTTTTTGAATCTTCGTTTAAGCTCCAAGAATACGAAAAGAACCGATATGAATCATTGTATACAAATCTTTTTATAAAGATTGCTATTGTAATAGTGATCATTATTATAATATTGGTATCTGTTTTATATTATAAGAAAAATTATAGGACATCAAAAAAGAATGAAAATGAGGCATTGCTTTTAAATGATGAGCAAATTGAAGATCTTTTTATTAAGATAGATAAATTGATTAATGATATGAAATATGTATTCGATCCTGATTTTAGTCTGCAAATGTTAGCTGATGAGATTCAATCGAATACAAAGTATGTTTCGTGGGTTATAAATAAAAAATATCAGCATAACTTTAAATATTTACTTAACAAAAAACGTATAGAAGAAGCATGCAAAATGTTGGAAGATGATGAGATTTGCAAGAGTTATACAATTCAATCTATATATGAAAAAATAGGATACAAAAATGCTACTAGTTTTATAAGGGCTTTTAAAAAGATTGTTGGTACCACACCTGCCGAATATAGAAAAAGTAAACAGAAATAGAATAAAAAATTCGTTCTATATTATAGATTGCTTTTTACATCACCCTTATCACTCTTATTCCTAATTGAGAAGGATGTTTCTGCATATATTGGTATAACGTCATGGGCTCTTCCACCACCTTGTGATGAATTGACGAGGCATTAAGAAGATGCAGACCATCTTTGTGCCATGCCGCCACGCCGACGTGAGCGATGTCGAGACCAGCCATTGTTGTAACGATGGCAAGAATGTCACCGTCGTGAATAGCATTGCGCATTATCGCATTATCCTTTATTTCATTCTTCGGAATGTATCTGAAAGTCTGACCGTTCACACGTTTTTCGATATTACGAATCTTATTGATGTCATCCTGTTTACCTTTCAGCATCTTGTATTTTTCAGGATGTCTGCCCATGAACCACACATTCACCTTACCGGTGGCAGTGAACGGAACAGATGAAAATTCTATGTTATCCACCAGACCTTTGGCCTTATTGTCGGTAATCCATTCAGAAAAATAATGAATTCTCGAAGCATAACCGTCTGTTACGCCACCGCGGTAACGGATATATCGCAGAACATCACAGAAATCTTTAAAACGTGAAAGATTATTGTTATGGCAGATGGCAAGTGCCGTAGAATTCTCTACAAGTGTCAGACAGTCAAGCTGACGTGTGTTTATCACCAGACGTTCCCTGCCGTCTGTTTCGAGAGTATGCGCAACGTAAGGAATACCGATGAACTTACGTGCAAAGTAAAGCACCGGATTGGTATCTTTCGGCATATCAGCCGCTTCCTTCAGCAGACGTTCTATCTTTACGCTGTCATTCCTGTTGTATAATACGTCATTCTGAGCCTTACCGCATACGCAGCATGTAAGGACAATTATTAATGATAATATTTTTTTCATCGTCGGTCAAAGTTAAATCCGAAATAAACATTTATTGTACCAAAAGTATTTCTCGATGAGAAATGCTTACGGTGATAATTGTAAGTATGAAATATAGAAGAAGCACCACAGTACCATTTTGTGTTGTTCCATACCAGACCCAAACGTCCGATACCGTCTATATTAAAGTTAGAGAACGAGAAGTTTCTGTATCTCTCGTCACTCTTAACGACATCTCCCGTACTGTGATTGTAGGCTATGGCAGCCGATAACGAAGCACAGAACAGAAAGTTACGTGCAAAAACCCAGTTGTAGGCATAACCGCCTGATAAAGAGATGTCTGTGTATTTCACCTTCTTAAACTTAAAGCTGTCGTCAAGTTCGATGTTAGCTTCGGGCAGTCTTTCCTGTATCACGTCCGCCAGCTTATGATAGTCAAGACTCAGTGAGTGATGTGTGTAGCCTATACCTGCGATGGGCGAACCGCAGCTGCGCTTCTGGCAGGTACTCTGACTGAATGCTGCCGGATAAGAAAACTTCTTGTGATTAAAGATATAGTAGATGTTAAAGCCCTTGACACTTGCGTCAAGACCATTGAAGTTGATGTCGTGCAGAGCCTTCGTGTCAATACCGTTGCCGAGCGAAATCTTATCAATCTTGCAGTTGCTGCCCGACGAACGATAAAAGAGGTCGATGCCTATCAGCGAACTATAAAGACTCAGGTCAAATTCCTTCTTACCCTTGCTCATGTTCATCTTCTTCACGTCGAAGGTGTAACCCAGGAAAAACCAGCGCCATCCGAAATACGGACCAATCTTTACCGACGGGTCAGATGCAAATTTAATTTTCTGTCCTCTGTCGAATCCGAGGTCGTAAATCTCAAAAGTGTTAGTGTTCTGAATCATTGCCGCAAAGTTATAATGCTGCGGTTCGATATAGTCGTCGTCGGTATCGTTGAAAGCCTTTACAATCTTATAAGCCTTGTTTATGAGAGATTTGAAGAAAGGCTGCTTCTTATGTTCTATGGAGTCGCCTGCCGATGCAGAACCAGCACAGGCAAACGCTATTAAAAATAATATGTACTTCAGAAAACGCATTCTCCGAATACTAAAATTTACCTAAGATACGGTCCATAACCCAGTTTGTAGGAGTAGCCGATACGCTTGTGCACGAACAGATACTTGTACCCTGTATGTCCTCCACCACGCTTCTGATTATCGGCAGCTGCACATAAGGAGGGTTAGGCACTGTAATCTGCTGTGTTCCGTTGCAGTCGTTCACCACGATAGGTTTGTAATGGAAAACGGAGAACGACATAGAGCCTTTTTCGCCAATTACCTCTATGCTGTCCTCGTCAGACGATTCATGTCCTGAAAAGCACCATGAACCGCTGCCCGGCAGGTCGCTTTCAAACTTAAAACAAGCACTTACGTTATCTTCCACATCGTAAGCTCCGAGTCGGTTCTCGCAGATGCCGAAAGCCTCGGTTATTACGCCGAACAGATATTGCAGAAGGTCGAGCTGGTGCGGAGCAAGGTCGTAGAAATAACCGCCGCCTGCGATTTCAGGTTTCAGTCGCCACGGCAGACCACCGTCCTCGGCCTTTATGTCACGGTGATGTCTTGAGAATCTCACCTGGACATTCATTATCTTACCAAGCTGTCCCGAATCGATGATGCTCTTAACCTTATTGAAATACGGAAGATACCTTCTGTAGTAAGCCACGAAACAAGGCACGCCTGTCTGTGCACTCACACGGTTTATGCGCACACAGTCCTCATAGTTAGAAGCCAGAGGTTTTTCCACATACACTGGTTTGTTTGCACGCATCGCCATAATCGCATATATGGCATGGGTAGACGGCGGTGTAGCCACATATATGGCATCCACCTCCGGATCTTCTATCAGTTCCAGAGCATCAGTGTACCATTTCTTTATGTGATGGCGTTCGGCATACGATCTTGCATGATTCTCGTTACGGCTCATTACAGCCTCGACGCACGAACCCGGTATTTCCGAAAAAGCAGGTCCCGATTTCTTTTCGGTAACCTCTCCGCAGCCAACAAATCCCCAGCGTATAGTTTTCATATAGTCAGATAATGTATTTTAAGACAAAGATACTAAAACTCGCCCGATTTCGGATGGATTTAGGAAGAATAATGTAAACTATTGGGTT
>JAHHQW010000035.1 GCA_020026195.1 Prevotella sp. | reverse complement strand
AGGTAATAATCCAAAGTGAAAGAATTTATCCCCATGATTTATCTACTGAGCCGACTGTAACTCACTATGACAACGCCTGTAAATACCGTAACGGCAGCAAGCACCTTCTGCCATGTAAGAGTATCCATTCCTACCCAGATGCTTATGGCAATGGCTATTATCGGCTGAACGTAAGAATACATACTTACGAGGGTAGGGCGTATGCGCTGCTGTCCTATAGGAATGAGGAAATACGTCATGAACGTAGAACAGAATATTAGGAAAGCCAGTTCCCATAACAGGTTTGACGGCAGAGAGAAGTAGTTGATTGTGAGAATCTCAGAAGCCGACAGTGGCAGTGAAAGGATAGTAGAGAAGAGGAATATCCACTTCATGAACGTAATCACAGAATACTTCTGGATTATAGGCTTGAAGATACCAAGATACATTGCGAAACAGAAACTGTTGGCAATCATGAGCAGAAGTCCCGAAAGACTTGTGGTACGTTCGCTCGAACCCATGCCCACGCTGTTGAGTATAAGGAACAGAATACCAGCCAGACTGAGTGCTACACCTCCGGCCTTGCGCCACGTTATAGGTTCTTTCAGAGCAAAGGCAGCAATGAACATGGTATATACCGGCGACATTGACGATACAATGGAGCAGTCCATCGGCGTTATGTGTT
The DNA here is from genome assembly GCA_020026195.1 of Prevotella sp. Taxonomy (GTDB): domain Bacteria; phylum Bacteroidota; class Bacteroidia; order Bacteroidales; family Bacteroidaceae; genus Prevotella. The sequence continues at coordinate 25,502 of JAHHQW010000035.1, read as the reverse complement.
CTATTGCCATGAGGAACGTTACCTGAGTGAGGAAGAATCCCAATACCGAAGCCATGAGAATCTTAAAATAATCCTGCTTATCAACTCTCTCGTCGGGCATCATGAACGAAATCATCCAGAACAATGTACCTGCGACGACAGAACGAATACAGAACAGTGAAAGCGGAGAAATCCAGTGAGTGGCTGTAAGATCCTTGCATACTACGATGTTGAATCCGAATATTGCGTATGCGGTGAAACATGCAAGATGCCCTATCTTAGTACTTTTTAAATCCATATAAAGTGCGGGTGGTTTAGTTAACGGGGTGCAAAGGTAATTATTTTTTCTAATTAAATAATCTTTCGTACTTAATCATAAAATAAAAAAGCTGTATCATGGTGTAAAAACAGCTTGCAGCCGTTGATAGTTTCTGTCGGTGGTGATATTCGACAGATGATTACAGTCATAAAAATCATTAATGCGTTAGTCTGATATTTTAGACACCCGTATGTTTACATACAATCGTACGTATAGAAGTTTGCAGACACGCGTATGGTAGTCTGCAAACATACGTATGCTTACTAAGGACAAAGAAAAACCTCAGCCGATTCTTAATCCGGCTGAGGTTTTATGATGCGAATGATATATCTTATTTATGTTTATGCTTACTTCTGCTTATATCCGGCAGCTTCAGCAATCTTCATAGGAATTTCGGCATTGTCGGTACGTGCGCTGAAAGCCTCTGCGCCTGCACCTATCGCACAGACGGGAATGAAACCGGCAGAGTGTCCGCCGCTTGTCCATCCTATGAGAGCCTTCTCAGACATTATACGTTTAGCCTCAGAAGAGATAGGTTCGTTTCTTGCATAAAGATTCTTCTCCATGTCCACGCTGCCGCTCTTGAAACTCTTCTTGTAAATATCCTCCAGACGAGCAGTCTCTTCGTCTGTAAGTTCTACAGTCTTCCAGAAACCAAAGTTCTCTGTAAGAGCATTCTTAACGACATCCCATGAAACGTTGTTATTGTACTTAGTGCGCAGGTCTCTTAAGATACGTGTAAATTCTGTCTCGCTGACCTTCTGGTTCTTTAATACCTTCAGGTTAAGCTCATACTTTCCGGTACCAAGAACAAAACCGCCAGTCTCGTGGTCGGCAGTTATCACGATAAGAGTCTCGTCGGGATGCTGTTTGTAGAAATCATAAGCAATCTTGATGGAGTTGTCAAAGTCCTCAATCTCGTGGAAAGCTGTGGCAGCGTCGTTAGCATGACAGGCCCAGTCTATCTTACCGCCCTCAATCATAAGGAAGAAACCCTTATCAAGGTCCTTAGACATAAAGTCAATGGCCGACTTAGTAATCTGTTCCAGAGTTAAGTCACCTTCCTTGCGGTCGATGGCATAAGGAATGCACGAACGGTCAATCTTAGAAGCCTCTTCAGTCTGCAACAGAATCATCTTGTCAGCCTTCTTGCTCTTCTTCAGATAGTCCTCGTAACCGCGGGCGATAGTATATCCGTTCTTTCCAGCCATGTCGTAAAGACATTCCGATTTAGGATTCTTTTCATCAACAGGAATCTTAAAGTCAGAACCGGCATAGAAGTCAAAACCAGTCTTGTACAGGTCCTTGCCAATCTCATAGTACATCTTTCTGTAAGGAACATGAGCATAGAACGAAGCCGGTGTGGCATGATCCACTGAAACACTTGTGGCAATGCCCACGCGGTGTCCGGCCTCTTTAGCCCATACCGCAATACTGTTTACGTTAGTCTTGTGATCCTTCAGCATACCCAGAGTACCGTTCTTACTCTTGTTGCCCGTAGCCAGAGCAGTACCCGAGGCAGCAGAGTCGGTAACACCGTTGGTAGCCGAATAACTTGTGGCAACGGTGAAGTAGGGGAACTGAGTGAACAGCAGAGGTTCTATACCAATTCTGCCCTGAAGTTCAGCCTGATAGAGTTCGGCACCTTCTATCTGATTGACACCCATACCGTCACCGATAAAATAGAATACATACTTTGCCTTCTGCGCAAAGCCGTAACTGATTGCCAGCATCAAGAAAGCCAGCATAAAAGAAAATCTCTTCATCTTATCTTTTGTTTTTTAATATATCCGTCTGTGTTATAAACGCAAAGATAAAAAAATAAAGTAAAAACAAGGACTCTTCATGCCAGTTTGTTGCAAACAACACACTCTCTTTGATGTTTCGTCAGTATGAATTAAAGGAATGTTGGGGGAATGATTAGAGGAAATACAAAGAATGTGGAATGTTACGTTTTATTTCAGTACACTACAGTTCGACAGACGGCATAAGGAAAACAAAAAGCCGGTCTGCCACCATCAGAGGTGAACAGGCCGGCTGGTCTATTGCGAATTTTTAAGTGTTATCTTACAACCACTTGAGGTAGCAGAAGTCCTGACGATGGGGCAGTTCTGCATTCTTAGGATACATACGTACGCAGCACTTGTAAGCACCAGCGTCTACAGGCTTGTAGTTGAGAACGAATGTATAGTTGTTGCCTTCGTGACATACATTCTCGAACGGGAGAACCTTGTAAACATGATCTTCACCATTCTTGTCAGTATGCAGTACAACAAGTTCCAGACCTACAGCATCGTACAGACCCTGTTCGTCGATTACGTACTTCAGTTCGTAAGTGTGGTCAGCCTCTGTAGAAGTCTCAAGAGAAGAAGTCTCGTCAGATACTACTCTGATAGAATCCCAGCGCTGAGCTACAGTCTCCTTCCAGCCTGCAATATCCTTTGCCTTCTGGTTATTGTTGGCAGCGAGTTCCTCGAAACGTGCAGCCTCCTTGTTGTAGAACTTATCATAGTAATCGTCGAGCATACGCTTCATAGTGTAGTGCGGAGCAATCTTAGCGATAGAGTTCTTGATAACCTTTATCCAGTCCTCGCTGTAACCCTTCTCATTCTTGTTGTAGTACATAGGAATGATTTCGTTTTCGAGCAGACTGTAGATTGTAGCAGCATCAAGCTGATCCTGATGACACTGGTTCTGGTAAGTACGCTTTTCTGTAAGAGCCCATCCTGCACCCTCGCGGTAACCTTCGAGCCACCATCCGTCGAGTACAGAGAGGTTTACTACACCGTTCATCTCACACTTCTCGCCTGATGTACCAGAAGCTTCGAGAGGACGTGTAGGAGTGTTCATCCATACATCAACACCAGAGACAAGACGACGTGCAAGCTGCATGTCATAGTCCTCGAGGAAGATAATCTTACCGAGGAACTCAGGACGCTGGCTTATCTCGTAAATCTTCTTGATGAGTCCCTGTCCTGCACCGTCAGCGGGGTGAGCCTTTCCTGAGAAGAGGAACTGTACGGGATGTTCGGGATCGTTAACGATCTTAGACAGACGGTCGAGGTCTGTGAACAGAAGATGTGCACGCTTGTATGTTGCGAAACGACGGCAGAAACCAACGATGAGTGCATTGGGGTTAATCTTCTCAAGCAGTGATACCACACGTGAAGGATCGCCCTGGTTCTTGAGCCATGTCTCACGGAACTTGTCACGAATGTACTTAACAAGTTTCTGCTTCAGTGCAAAGTGAGTAGACCAGATTTCCTCATCGGGAACATTGTATATGGCCTGCCAGATCTTCTCGTTGCTCTGGTCGCTCATGAACGACTTGTCGAAGTACTTAGCATAGAGCTTGCGCCATTCTGTAGCTGTCCATGTGGGGAAGTGAACACCGTTTGTTACGTAGTCCACATGGTTCTCTTCGGGATAATATCCGCTCCAGATAGGTGCGAACATCTTCTTGCTGACCTTTCCGTGCAGCTTACTAACACCGTTTACTTCCTGACATGTGTTGCATGCGAAGATAGACATACAGAACTTCTCGCCGTGGTCCTCAGGATTCTGACGACCCATGCCGATGAATTCGTCCCATGAAATGCCTAAGCGTTCGGGATAGAGGTGCATGTACTTGCCGAAGAGAGGCTCCTCGAAGTAGTCGTGACCTGCGGGAACAGGAGTATGTACGGTATAGAGTGATGAAGCACGGACAAGTTCCATTGCTTCGTTGAATGTCAGACCTTCTTCAACATAGTCGCAGAGACGCTGCAGGTTGCAGAGAGCTGCGTGACCTTCGTTACAGTGGTAGAGTGTCTTCTTGATGCCTAAGCGCTTAAGTGTGAGCACACCGCCGATACCGAGGAGGATTTCCTGCTTCAGACGGTTCTCGTTGTCGCCACCATAGAGCTTGTGTGTGATAGGCTTATCGTATTCAGAGTTCATGTCGTTGTCTGTATCGAGAAGGTAAAGAGGAATACGTCCTACGTTTACTCTCCATACATAAGCGTGAACCTGATAGTTTACGAAAGGAACACTGATAACAAGCGGCTGACCGTTCTCGTCGAGCACACGTTCGATAGGCAGTGAGTTGAAGTTCTGAGCCTCGTACTTAGCAATCTGCTGACCGTCCATGCTCAGTGACTGCTTGAAGTAGCCGTATCTGTAAAGGAAACCAACGGCACAGAGGTTTACGTTGCTGTCTGATGCTTCCTTGAGGTAGTCGCCGGCAAGCATACCGAGACCGCCAGAATATATTTTCAAAACCTGGTTGATACCGTACTCCATGCTGAAATAAGCCACAGAAGGACGTGTCGTATCGGGTTTTACGTTCATGTAATCGTTGAACATCTTGCAGACATTCTTTACCTGCTTCATTATTTCCTTGTCGGCAATAATTTCCTGTTTTCTCTCTGCTGTAAGACGCTCTAACAGCACTACGGGGTTGTGTTCAACTTCTTCATACAATTCTTCATCAAGACTTCTCCAGAGATCTCTTGCCTCGTAGTTCCATGCCCACCACATGTTGTGAGCAACTTTCATAAGGCATTCCAACTCTTTAGGAAGGTTTGATTTTACCATAAGCTCTTTCCATCTCGGAGCGTTGGCGTAATCTGCTTTAATTTTCATCTTGTTTAAATATAAAGTATTTTACACGTTATAATTTCTTTCATTTCGTTTTGTAAGTGCCACTGAATAAGCTTCATTATAGTAAGTAATGAACTCTTTCCAAAGTGCTTTCTTCGACAGAGTCATGGCTCTTCTGCCCACTTCGGTACGGTCGGCTTCTGACAAGGTAGAGTATTTCAGTATGATGTCTCTTATCTTGTCGGCAGCTTCGTTATAGTTGCCATCGGTACGTTCTATCACCTTGACACCGCTTCTTATGAGACAGTTCTTCTCAACCGATTTCATAACCCACAGTCCGAATCCTGCCAGCGTGGTGGTGATGCAGGGAACGCCGAAAGCTATTGCCTCAAGCGGTGTATATCCCCACGGCTCGTAATAAGAAGGATATATGCACAGGTCGCATCCGTTGATGAGGTCGTAGTAGGGGATGTTGAACAATCCGTCGTTACCGTCAAGATAACAGGGTACGAACATCACCGATACCTTTCCATCGGGAGTGTTGTGCATGTCGTTGTAACGCAGCATTCCCATTACGCGGTCGTTTATCGGGTCGCAGAGTTCATGGGTTACTTCTGGCATGAACAGTGGAGTGTCGTATTCGGTATCTGTTTCGAGACGCTTCTTAAGGTCGTCTCTTATTCCCTTCTGCCATGCAGGAACCTGCACAAGGGCAAGAACATCTTTGTTGAGTTTGTCTGTGTTGCGCAGACGCATTACAGAGTCGAGGAACATATCAATTCCTTTGTTTCTGAATTCGTAACGTCCGCTTGTAGATACGACGATGGTGTTGTCATCAAACTTATGACCAGTAAGTGCGTTTGCAATTCTGAACAGCGTTTTGCGGGCTTTGCTGCGTATCTCTTTGTGCTGTCCGTCACTTTCGGGAACGAACGAGTCTTCAAAGCCGTTGGGAAGAACTACGTTGGGGTTCTTGTCGAGCAGCTGTCTGCATTCGCGTGCGGTAATGTCGCTCACGGTTGTAAAACAGTCGGCATTGTGTGCAGCCTGCTTCTCGACAGAATGCTTGCTCTCCATATTAAGTTCAGATGCCATCTGGTCGCCGTTGTAACCCTCCATATAGTCGTACAGAGGTTTGTTGTTGCCGGCAATGCTGCGTCCGATGCTTGTGGCGTGTGTAGTAAATATGGTGGCTATGGCAGGTACATGTTTCTTAACGTACATCATGCCTAATGCCGTCATCCATTCGTTACAGTGATAGACAACGTTCTTCTTTGAACCGAGACGTGTGTTATAGAAATGCTCCACTACAAGTGCGGCGGCATAAGAGAACATTGAAGCCTCGTCGTAATCGCCGTATGCATGCAGACTGTCTACGCCGAAGTCGTTCCACATTTCTGTGTATATCTCGTTCTTATGCTCGAAGTATCCTTTGAAGTCCACCAGTACGGCAGCAGGACTGCCCGGAATGTTCCATCTTCCGGTACGGACTTTAAGCCCATCTTTTACGGCTTCTGCACACCATGAATCGAAAAGTGTATCATCTTCTGTAAAGAAAGGAGCCGATTTATCCTCACGGCATTCGGGACCTATATATAAGATATTGTCCCCAAGTTCAGACTGTAATGTCTTTGCACGGGTTGACAATACGGTGTATATTCCTCCTACTTTATTACATACTTCCCAGCTTGATTCTAAGATAAAGTCGGGAAACATTTTATTTTTTACCATTCAGATTTGTTTATATTTGCTGTTTACAAAATTAGTATAAAAACAAAATTTGCCCAAAATGAATAATATTTTTTTGTCAAAACATCTGTTTTTCATGATATAGATTACTTTTTTGTTAGTTTATGCATATATAAACTTAAATCCCTTATATAAAGATGTATTTCGCTATACGTATGCTTAATGGTACATATTTAAAAGAAAAAATATAAATGTAAGAAAAGCCTCTGTTTATGTTTTTAAACAAAAAATTTGTCGGTCGCCTAAAAAATTGTATATTTGCATTTATAATCAGTAGAAAGTAAATTAATACAAAATAACATGCTTACACTCAAACAAATCACTGAGGAAACCGAAAAGGTTATAAAAGGTTTGAACAAGAAGCACTTCAAGGGTGCAGAAGAAGCTGTTCAGAAGGTACTCGACTTCGATAAGATTCGTCGCGAGAGCCAGCAGCAGTTGGATAAAAACTTACAGGAATCAAAGAAACTCTCGTCTCAGATTGGAAAACTGATGAAGGAAGGTAAGAAGGACGAGGCTGAAAATATAAAGAAGAGCGTTGCAGAAATGAAGGAAACGAACAAGGAACTTCAGGCACGCATGGAACAGGCTCAGGCTGATATGCGCAACGTTCTCTATACAATTCCTAACATTCCTAACGATGATGTTCCCGAAGGTCTTAATGCTGATGACAATGTCGTAGTAAAAGAGGGTGGTGTGATGCCGCAGCTCGGTGATGATGCTATGTGTCACTGGGATCTCTGCGAGAAGTTCGGACTCATTGATTTCGAAACAGGTGTAAAGGTTACTGGTTCTGGATTCCCTATGTACATAGGTAAGATGGCACGCCTTCAGAGAGCTCTTGAGGCTTTCTTCCTTGAGGAAGCACGTAAGAGCGGATATCTTGAGGTTCAGCCCCCGTTCGTAGTAAACGAGGCTTCTGGTTACGGTACCGGTCAGCTGCCCGATAAGGAAGGACAGATGTATCACTGTAATGAAGATAACTTATATCTGATTCCTACAGCAGAAGTTCCTGTTACTAACATGTTCCGTGACGTAATTCTCGAAGAACAGGATCTTCCTATCAAGCGCTGTGCTTATTCAGCTTGTTTCCGTCGTGAAGCAGGTTCTTATGGTAAGGACGTTCGCGGACTGAACCGTCTGCATCAGTTCGATAAGGTTGAGATTGTACGTATCGATACTCCTGAACATTCATATCAGTCTCTTGATGAAATGCTCGATCATGTAGAGGGACTTCTTAAGAAACTTGAACTCCCGTACCACATTCTCCGTCTCTGTGGCGGTGACATGAGTTTCACTTCAGCTATATGCTATGACTTTGAGGTATGGAGCGGTGCACAGAAGCGCTGGCTTGAGGTTTCTTCAGTATCTAACTTCGAGGCTTATCAGGCAAACCGTCTGATGTGTCGTTATCGCCGTGCAGATACAAAGAAGACAGAACTCTGTCATACTCTTAACGGTTCGGCTCTTGCTCTTCCGCGTATAGTTGCAGCTATTCTTGAGAATAACCAGACACCTGAGGGAATCCGTGTTCCGAAGTGTCTTGTTCCGTACTGTGGCTTTGACATGATAGACAATAATAATTTCTAATATATTAATAACTAAGTAATAAAGAACCGTACTCCTCCTGTTTACACGGGGCTGTGCGGTTTTTATTTTTGCAATAGATATGCCGCTGCTGTCTGAAGACGAGAAAAACGAAAAACGTATAATAAGAATGTTCCAGAAGGGTCTTGTCGATTATCATCTGATAAACGACGGAGACAGGATAATGGTTGCCGTTTCAGGTGGAAAAGACTCGTTGTGCCTGCTTGAGATGCTGGCAAGACGTGCGCGTATCAGACGTCCTCAGTTTGATGTCGAGGCGGTACATGTGCGTATGACAAATATTAAGTACGAAACAGACACTGAATATCTTAAACAGTTCTGTGCCGAACTGAACATACCGCTGCATATTCGTACGACAGGATTTGAAATACGTCCGGAAAATAAAAAGACTCCGTGTTTTCTGTGCTCATGGAACCGACGTAAGATGGTTTTTGAGACGGCTCAGGAACGTGGATGCAACAAGATAGCATTAGGTCATCATCAGGATGACATCTTACATACAACATTACTCAACGAGTTCTATCAGGGCTCGTTTTCTACAATGCCCGTACTCTTAGAAATGCGTAAGATGCCGCTTACTATAATTCGTCCTCTCTGCATGGTACGTGAGGCCGACATTGCACGTTACGCGCAGTATAGGGAATATAAAAAGCAGGTGAAGCTCTGTCCTTACGAGAAGGAAACGAAGCGTAATGTCGCTGCCGAACTGTTTGCCAAACTTGAGGAAGAGAATCCTGAGATACGTTTCTCTCTGTGGAATGCCCTTGAAAAAGCCGGCAAACTGATAGAGAAAAACGAATAAATAAAATCTTTTTACTTGTAATTGGAAAATCGTTACATGCCATAAAAACAAAAACTTTATGGCATGAGAGATTGTTTACTTATTTTTACTATTATATCAAAAAACTTACTAAATGATACTGTCTTTCTATATTTTTATTATATTTGCATTATACATGTTAAATTCTATAACTTGAAAATACACAAAATAAAGATCTAAGACACGTGAAATATACATTATTTAATAAGAACATATTTAATAGCAGAAAATCATTAAAGATTGTGGCAGTATTGTTATTTGTTCTTTTGGTGTTAAAACCATTAAACTCTTTGCAACAGCCGCATAACTTTAAAATATGGATTGACTATCCGTCTGAGAAACTGACAGAAATGGGACGCTCGTATATGCAGCAGAACAATCCTGACAGTGCGCTTGTATGTTATAGTATCGTAGCAGGCAGATATAACAAAGACCTTTCTGTTGAAGAACAAAAAATATGTAGAAATGCATATTTCAACAGATGGCTTATTTATTTTAACAAGATGTATGATTTTTCAAAGGCATACGAAAATCTTACCAAAGCCTATGAAATATCAGAGAGAATAAACGATACAGACCCAAATGTAGAGATGGGTTTTGCTTATTTTTATGAAACACTGGAGGATAACATACAGGATAAGACGAATAGAGTTAAGAACATACACCATTGTCGCAGAGCTTTTTATTCGGCACTTAAACAAAATAAAACAGATATAATGGACAGGGCTTTTGTCAATTATATAACGTCGGCTTATAAATACGGAGTGTTTAATGAAGAATCTGATAAGATATATAAGGATTATTATAACTTCAAGGAAACATCCAGTCCTTTTTTCAAAAAGTTTAATTTAAATCTCTACAAACTCTACGAACATATTCTTAAGAATAGATATGAAGAGGCACTTAATCTTTCTGACAGTATGAAGGAGGATATACTGAAAGTTAATAATACTGATAAATTTTTATATATTGTCCAATGTGTGAAGTTTGATGTATATAAGAAAAAAGGAGAATATGCCAATGCCTTAAAGTGTATGGAAGTGGTAGAAGAGATCCTTTTACGCAATCCGGATATAAATAAACGTACCACCTTGGAGATGTACAAGGATATTTACACCTGCAATAAAGAATTGGGAGATACAGAAGCATATAAAGAGAATCTGAATAAATATCTTCTGTTAAAAGAGACTCTTCTTAACATGAAGCAGGTTACACGTATGAGCGAAATATCCTTTTTAGGAGAGATAACCAAGATGGATGAATCTCTTGCCATGATGAGGGAAAAGACACGTACGCAGAATGTATTCTTTGTTCTTATGTCTGTAATCGTAATTATTGTGATAGTATCAGCACTGATGTTGTATAAAAAGAATAAGCATCTGGCAGAAACAAACACAAAACTATACGATAATTTTAATGAACTGATAAAGGCCAAGGACAAAGAAATAGAACGTATGCTGTCTGAGGTAAATAATGATAATAAGGATGCAACAGAAGATACAACGACAAAATATAAGGATAGTAATCTGAAGTCAGATGTTAAAGACGAGATACTTGCCAGAATTCTTAAAGTGATGGACAATGTCGAAGAAATATGTTCTAACGAATTTTCAGCCGAACGTCTTGCCGAATTAACATCTACCAGTTATAAGAATGTATCACAGGTAATAAACGAAAAGTTTGAGTGTAATTTCAATGTCTTTTTAAACAGATATAGAATAGAAGAAGCATGCCGACGTCTTTCTGACATGGAAAAATATGGAATGTATACCATTGAGGCTATCTCAGAAAGTGTAGGTTTTAAGTCACGTACACGTTTCGCATCAAACTTTAAGAAAGAAGTCGGTATGTCACCTTCTGAATACAGAAAGATATCAATAGAAAGAAATTCTAAGGTTTAAGTAATAAATTGATACCTAAATTATATGTTTTTTGTTCCTTATTATGATTTGATACACAGTTAGGCGTACTTTTGTTTCATTTTGTAAACGATACATGTATATTTGTGAAAAATCTAAATGAATCGTTATGAAAAGAAACATTCTATTATTTTTGGTAACTCTGTTCGTCAGTATAGTAAATGCAACTGAAGGAATAAATGTAGGATACTGTAGTGGTACAGTTTCAAAAGAAGGCTGTGTTCCGGTTGAAGGAGAAGGCTGGGTACATACTTCTGCGATACTTACATCTGACATTCTTAAGTCTTACGTTGGAAGCGAAATTACTTCCATCAGGGTAGGACTGGCTTCACGTTTAAACATAGATACTCTTACTGTATGGGTGCGAAATACAATCGACGGTACTGATATAGCAAGTGGTAAGACGATATTTGGTGAAGGACAGAGTATCGTAAGAGGCTGGAATGACATTGCCTTAGATAAGCAGATAAAAATAGAATCTACGTCTGATATCTGTATTGGTTATTCTTTTCATCATAAAAAAGCAGCCGATGCTATATCGGCAGTAGGTACACCTATAGAAAATTCATTTTATATAGAAAGAGGAAATGGCTGGGAAGACATGAGTGCTTTAGGTGCACTAAGTATTGAAGCAGTTGTTACCGGAGGCAATTTTGCAAACTATGACCTTGCCCTTAAAGATGTATATGGAATGAAGAGCAATAATGGTGGAATAGATTTTACAGCATTTGTTGAGAATAAAGGAACGTTAGATGTTAAAGGTCTGGAAATAACTACTTCTGTAGATGGCTTTGAAGATACATATGTGCAGCACTTTGATGTATTAATACCCAGTAATTCTTCATTAGAGATTAAATATAATGTATCAATTCCTGAAAGTTATGAGGCAGGAACGAAGAATAAAATTAAAGCATGTATTTCATACGTAGAGGGAGGTAATGATGAAAATGCAAGTAACAATGAAGTTTATGTAAGATATTCATACAAGAAATGTGTTCTTGTAGAAGAATTTACCAGTGAGAGTTGTGGAAACTGCCCTCGTGCTTCTAAAGCATTGGAAGAACTTATATCTGACAGTCAGTATTCAGATAAAATAATACCAGTTGTGCATCACTCTGGATTTTACGACGACTGGCTTACAAGCGAGGCTGATACTGAATATACATGGTTCTATAACAGTAAAGGAACGTATGCTCCAGCCATGATGTACGACCGTTATGCATTCTTCTTGTCAAATGGAGATAATGGTAATCCTACGCCGGTAGGTAAGGTTCCTGATAAGGATTTTGTAAAGAAATATATTGACGAACGATTAGAAACATTCAGTCATGTTACTTTTGACATTACAGGCGAATATGATAATAAGGTAACTGTTACGGTAAGAATAAAAGGTGAGCGTGACAAACGATTCAGTAAGACTGAAGAACGGATAACAGTGTTCTTGCTTGAAGATAATATTAAGGCAAGGAAGCAGAACGGTGGTGGTGATGATTATATCCATAATCATGTACTTCGTGCATGGAATAGCGTATGGGGTGACGTAATAGTATGGAATGATAATAGTTTTGAATATGAATGTCAGTTAACATTAGATCCTTATTGGATAAAGAAAAACCTACATGTAACAGCATTTGTAAGTAGTTACGATTCTGAGAATCCCGCAGAATGTACCGTTGAGAATGCACGTGACATAAAATTCGATGTTATAACAGGTATAGAAGAAATATCAGAAGAAAACGATATAGTAAAAGTTGAATATTATACTTTGGATGGAATAAAAACAGATTGTACAGACGGTGGCTTTTTCATTGAATGTAAGACTTATGCATCTGGAAAAAAAGAAGTAAGGAAAATAATAAGATAATACAATAACACGAATTTATTAATCATTAAACTATTTAGACATGAAAAAATTGGTTTCAACTTTTTTATCTTTGTTGGCAGTACTGATTTGTAGTGCGCAAAGTGAAGTGAATGTAAATGTTACCGATGCCGGAACTTTAGGAACATTGTTAGGTGAAAAGAAAAATGAAGTAACCAAACTTACTGTTGCAGGTAAAATTAATGGTGATGATGTTGCTGTACTGCGTGACATGACAAATGCAGCATTAAAAGACATAGACCTTAAAGATGCAGTAATAGTTGCTGGTGGTAGTGCTTTTTATAAGGATCAGAATGGTGTTGAATGGAATACAGAAGATAATAAGGTGCCGGGACACATGTTTGACCAATGTATTCTTAACAGTATAGTACTTCCTGAGACTGTCTTAGAAATAGGTGAAAGTGCATTTAATGGCTGTACCAATCTGACAAGTGTCATATTCGGTTCACAATTAAAGAAAATAGGAAACAATGCATTCTATAATTGCGAAGGCTTAACAGATATATATCTTCCTGATTATATGGAAGAAATAGGAGAAAACACATTTGCTAACTGTAAGAATATCGCAAATGTTCATTTCTCACTTAATCTTAAGAATATCGGAGCAATGAGTTTTATGGAATGTGTAAACCTTCAGGAAGTAATACTTCCAGAAGGTCTGATATCTTTAGGAATGAAGGCATTCTTCAATGCAAAAGGTGTAAAGAAGGTTGTTCTTCCAGCTTCTCTTTCAGATATACAGTCGGAAGCATTTTCTAATTGTGTAAGTCTGATGGAAATATACGAATATGCCGTAAACATTCCGACATTTGGTTCTGATGTTTTCAATGGCGTGGACAAGAATAAATGTGTAGTTTATGTTCCTACGGGAATGGCTAATGATTATTCAGAATGCAATGCATTCATGGATTTTGCTAATATTCAGGAATTTAAAACAACACAGCGCGATGTTACCGTAACAGTGACAAAACCAGGTACACTGGGTAGTCTTTTAGGTAATGAAACTTTAAAGTCAATAGAGAAAATAACTATTAAGGGTAAGATAAACAATGACGACCTCTGTATTCTTTCAATGATGACTCAGGGTGTTGATTATATTTCAGAAAAGAGAGAATATAATCTGCGCTATATTGATATGCAGGATGCTGATATCGTAGCAGGTGGTGAAGATAATTATGCTGACGGTGAATTTTATTTCAGCGCAGATAATACTTTGACTGGCTGTACATTTAATTATCGTACAGGTCTTGAACAGATAATACTTCCGAAATCTCTCGAAGTTATTGGTGAAGGTGCTTTCAATGGCGCAACAAACGTTACAGATGTTACAATATTTGACAAAGTTCGTGAAATCGAAGGAAGCGCTTTTTATGGATCAGGTATACGTCATATAAATCTTCCAGAAGGTATTGAAACAATACATATGAGTACGTTCAGCTCATGTGAAAATCTTGAAGAAATAACTTTACCTTCATCACTTAAGAATATAGAAAAAATGGCTTTCATGAATTGTAAGCTCTTAGAAGAAATAAGAATACCTGAAGGCATTTCTACATTTGGTATGGGTGTGTTCTTTGGATGTGAAAAGCTTATGAGAGTATGGCTGCCTTCTACAATTACAGACATGGGTTCAATGACATTTACTTCTTGTTATGATATAGAAGAAATTCATGTTAGTGCTACAACACCTCCGGCATGGAATAATAAACCTTTCGAGTATATTTACGAAAAGGCTGTACTTTATGTTCCCGTTGGATGTAAGGAAGCATACAAGAGTGTGGTAGATGAAGAAGGAAATGGCTGGGGCGCATTTTATAATATTCAAGAAGAAAATGGAGAAGTGACAGGTATAAATAATAGTGTCGTAGACGATATGGAAGGTGCCGAATATTACAATATTAATGGCGTCCGTATAGATAAACCTACAAATGGTATTTATATTATAAGAATGAAGAATGGTAAGGTGAAAAAGATGAGTGTAAGATAACAAATTTTATTGGTTTTAGTTTTTATAGGAAAGCCCTAAAAAGGACTTTCCTATTTCTGTCTTATAATGTTTCAATCAGTATTAATGAATAAAAAATCCCAACAATTCGTTGGGATTTTGAGTGTCTATATGATTTAATAGAAAATTAAAGTTTCACTACTTTATTATAGTAATTAGAGAAAGACTGCTCTACACCTTCGGGTTTAGTTTCAAAGATACCGAAAACAGCGCTGCCACTGCCACTCATCATTGCAAAGATAGCTCCCATTTCGTAGAGCTTTTCTTTTACATCTTTTATTTCAGGCAGTACGGGGAATATGCTGTCTTCAAAATCATTGCGAAGAAGTTCACGCCAGTCGGCTACATTATGACAGCTCACTACGTCAAGACAGTTGTGCTCTGGGAATCCAACATTTACATTAGCATAAGCCTGTGCTGTAGATACTGCGACATCAGGTTTTACAACTGCCAGATAATAACCGGCAAGCGAACCATCAATCTTTGTAAGCATTTCGCCTCTGCCCTCAGCATACTGTGGAGCATCTTCTATAAAGAAAGCACAGTCAGAGCCTAACTTTGAAGCATAATCACGAAGTTTGTCATTAGAAATGCCTAATGAGAACATATCGTTAAGCAGACGGAGAGTATAAGCGCAGTCGGAAGAGCCACCGCCCATTCCAGCCTGTGTCGGAATACCCTTGTGAAGGGTTATGCGTACTTTGGGCAGATTAAAGTCAGCTGCCAGCAGGCGATAAGCCTTTACAACGAGGTTGTCGTCTGTTTTACCATTTATTTCAATACCTGTTATGTTAAGTTCACAGTCTGTATCGGCGTTTTCAGCTATTTCTATGTCGATGGTATCAAAAATAGGGACGTGATAGAACACTGTTTCGATATCATGAAATCCGTCCTGACGCTTTCGCACGACGTTAAGACCTAAATTTATTTTGGCATCGGGGTATATTTTCATAATCTAAATTTTTGCAAATATAATGCTTTAATATGTAAAACATTACCCATAATTCGTTTTTTATTGTATTTTTGCAGTAAACAAGCACATTTATGGCAGATTACGATAAAAGAAACAAAACAAGGACAATAGCACCGATCGACAGCACTTACGGGCATCTGCAGCCTCAGGCTATCGACATAGAACGTGCCGTACTGGGAGCACTGATGGTGGACAAGGATGCTTTCTCGATAGTTAGCGAGATGGTAAAAGCCGAAACATTTTATGAACCAAGACATCAGAAGATATTTAGTGCCATCTCTACTCTGAACTTCAACGAACGCCCTGTTGATGTAATGACCGTAATGGAACAGCTGAAACGCGACGGTACTTTTGAGGAAGTCGGCGGAATGGCTTATTTACTCGATCTGAGTCATGACATTGCATCGTCTGCTCACATTGAGTATCATGCCCGCATCATTGCACAGAAGTTCATGGCACGTCAGCTTATATCGTTTGCCAGCAAGATAGAGACAAAGGCTTTTGACGAGACTGTAGACGTGGACGAACTCATGCAGGAAACTGAGGGAGCCCTTTTTGAACTCTCGCAGAAGAACATGAAGCAGGATTATACCCAGATAGACCCTGTGATAAAACAGGCTGAACAGATAATATCTAATGCAGCAAGTAATACAGGTGGTATAACGGGTGTGGCCAGCGGATATACACGTCTTGATGAAATCACTTCGGGATGGCAGCCGAGTGACCTTGTAATTATAGCAGGACGTCCTGCCATGGGTAAAACATCTTTTGCTCTTTCTATTGCAAAGAATGTGGCTGTAGACGCTAAGGTGCCTACTGCTTTCTTCTCGCTTGAAATGAATAACGTTCAGCTGGTAAACCGACTGATATCTAACGTATGCGAGATACCGGGAAGTAAACTGCTGAGCGGTCAGCTTACTAAAGATGACTGGGACAGATTTGATAAAAGACTGAGACATCTTATCGGTTCGCCGCTTTATGTAGACGATACTCCTGCACTTTCGATATTTGAATTTAGAACAAAGGCAAGACGACTGGTTCGTGAAAAAGGCGTGAAACTGATAATGATTGACTACCTTCAGCTTATGAATGCTTCGGGTGTACGTTTCGGAAACCGTCAGGAAGAAATCTCTACCATCAGTCGTTCGCTTAAGGGTATCGCGAAGGAACTGGATATACCAATCCTTGCACTGTCACAGGTATCACGTAAGGTTGAGGAACGTGAGGGTGCGGAAGGTAAGCGTCCCTTGCTCAGTGACCTTCGAGAATCCGGAGCCATCGAGCAGGATGCCGATATGGTGTTGTTTGTGCATCGTCCCGAATATTATCATATATATACAGATGAGAAAGGTAATGACCTTCATGGCAAGGCGCAGATCATAATTGCTAAACACCGTAAGGGTGCCACGGATGACGTTCTTTTGTCGTTCAGGGGTGAATATACAAGATTCTCTAATCCTGATCAGGATGAATATGTACCGCCAACGCAGGGAGGTGAAATCATGGCATCTAAGATGAATGATATACCGGGAGATTATTCGCAAGATAATTATCCACCAGAGAATGTGATATTGGGCAGACAGATTCCTGATGGTGAGGTACCATTCTAAAGAGCGCAGCTTAAATCTAATAATTATGAAAACATTACTTGATAAAATATGGGAAAAACATCTGGTTAAACAGTTAGAAGGCGGTACAGGTCAGATTTATGCCGACCGTCTCTACTGTCACGAGGTGACGACACCTCAGGCTTTTGAAGGATTGCGTAAAAGAAATCTCAGATGTTTCAGACCAGGAAAGATAGTATGCATTCCAGATCATAATATATCTACCACTGAAAAGGATATGACCGACCCCGTGTCGATAATGCAGGTAGATACCCTTGAGGCTAATGCAAAAGAATTCGGACTTAAATATTTTGCTCCGGGAACTGATGATAACGGGATAATACATGTCGTTGGTCCTGAAAAGGGACTTTCACT
Source organism: Prevotella sp. (assembly GCA_020026195.1). GTDB lineage: Bacteria > Bacteroidota > Bacteroidia > Bacteroidales > Bacteroidaceae > Prevotella. Next base: position 7,685 of record JAHHQW010000035.1, on the reverse strand, counting down.
TCCGGGAATGACAATCCTGTGCGGTGACTCGCATACTACTACACACGGAGCTGTAGGAGCACTCTCATTCGGAATAGGTACGTCGGAAGTTGAGATGGTACTTGCATCCCAGTGCATTCTGCTTAAGAAACCTCTTAGAATGTGCATAATCCTAAAGGGTAAACCTGGTCCGATGGTTACTGCAAAAGACATCTCTCTTGCCTTATTACAGAAATATTCAACTACCGGAGCTACAGGATACTTCGTAGAATATGCAGGCGAGGCAATAGACTCAATGTCGATGGCAGGACGATTTACAATTTGTAATATGTCGGTAGAGATGGGAGCGAGAGGTGCAATGATTGCTCCCGATGAAATAACGTTTGATTATCTGAAAAACAGCGAGTATGCTCCTAAAGGTAAAGAATGGGATGCTGCCGTGGAGGAATGGAAACAGTTAAGAACTGATGATGATGCAGTGTTCGATAAGAAATATGTATTTGATGTCAGTGAAGTAACACCGAGAATATCTTATGGTACTACGCCAGCAATGAACATTCCCGTTAATGGAACAATTGGAAAGACGCCGCTCAAATCCTTAGAATACATGGGATTTGAAGAAGGAATGAGTCTTGAAGGACTTCCTATACAGTATGTATTTATGGGCTCGTGTACTAACGGACGTACTGAAGATTTCAGAGAGTTTGCCCAGTTAGTAAAGGGACATCATAAACATCCGTCGGTAACTGCATGGCTTGTACCTGGTTCATGGAAAGTACGTCGTGAATTGTACGAACAGGGAATAGCGCAGACCATAGAGGAAGCTGGTTTTGAAATAAGAAAACCTGGCTGCTCGGCTTGTCTTGCAATGAATGATGATAAGGTGCCGGCACAAAGATACTGCGTATCTACTTCAAATCGAAACTTTGAAGGACGTCAGGGAAAGGGGGCACGCACTCTGCTTGCTTCGCCTTATGTAGCGGCAGCAGCTGCAATCACAGGATGCGTTACAGACCCGCGTAAGATAAAGAAAGGAGGAGTGTTATGAAACGAAAGATAGAGATTGTAAGGGATACGTGTATACCTCTGATGATTGATGATATAGATACCGACCAGCTTGTTCCGGCAAGATTTATGAAGACGGTAAGCAAGGATGGCTTCGGTGATGTACTTCTCTATGACCGCCGATACGATGCTGATGGTAATGAGCGTAAGGACTTTGTACTGAATAATCCTATTTATCATGGCAGTATACTTGTTACTGGAAAGAATTTCGGTACAGGCTCAAGTCGCGAACATGCAGCATGGGCAATAGCCGGATATGGCATAAAAGTAGTGATAAGCTGCAAATTTGCAGATATACATAAGGGTAACGAACTTAATAATTTTATACTGCCGGCAGAGGTCAGCGAGGATTTCGTGAATCGTCTCGGACAGTGTATAAAAGAAAACCCCGAAACTCTCGTGGAGGTGAATCTTCCTGAACAGACGGTATGTAATATGTCTACTGGAGAGAAGGCTCATTTCGATATTGACAGATATAAGAAATATTGTCTTATCAACGGTCTCGATGATGTGGATTATCTTGTCGGGACAAAAACTGATATAGAAAAATGGGAAAAGAAGAACCTGTAAAGCCTTATCGCAGAATAGAACCGTTCATTGAAATAATGGACACTACAATGCGTGATGGCGAACAAACTATCGGCGTATCGTTTCTTCCTCATGAGAAACTGATGATTGCCCGTATGCTTCTGCATTATATTAATGTAGACCGCATAGAGGTGTCTTCGGCAAGAATCTCAGATGGAGAAAAGGAAGCGGTTAAGATGATATGCAATTATGCACGGCGTCATGATATGCTGCGTAAGGTAGAAGTACTGGGATTCGTAGATGGTAAACTGTCGGTGGACTGGATTGAGGAATGCGGAGGTAAAGTAATAAACCTTCTTACCAAGGGGTCGCTGAGGCATTGTACGCAGCAGTTGCACAAAACGGCAGAGGAGCATATAGAGGATATTAGAAATACTGTAAAATATGCTTTGAAGAAAGGCTTTGACGTTAATGTATATCTTGAGGACTGGAGTAACGGAATGAAGGATTCTCCTGAGTATGTTTATCAGCTTATGGATGCCTTGAGAGAATATAATATCAGAAGATTCATGCTTCCTGATACATTAGGAATACTAAACCCGCTTCAGGTAATAGAGTTCTTCCGTAAGATGGTAAAACGATATCCCGGATGCCATTTTGACTTTCATGCGCATAATGATTATGACCTTGCGGTAAGTAACTCGCTGGCGGCTGTGCTCAGTGGTGCAAAAGGTATTCATGTAACTGTAAACGGACTGGGAGAACGATGTGGTAATGCACCGCTGGCAAGTGTGCAGGTAATTCTTAAAGACCAATTCCATGCACAGACCAGTATCAACGAGAATCTTCTCGGCAAGGTTAGTTCTATGGTAGCAAGTTATTCTGGAATACATGTGGCTCCTAACCAGCCTATCGTGGGTGCCCATGTGTTTACTCAGGTGGCAGGAGTGCATGCTGATGGTGACAGAAAAGATGCGCTGTATTATAACGAACTTGATCCGGAACGTTTCGGACGTAAGCGTCAGTATGCTCTTGGAAAGACGAGCGGCAGTGCAAATATATTAAAGAACCTTGAAGAACTTGGTCTTGAACTTACGCCGGAACAGACGCAGCGTGTTTCGAAACGTATTACCGAACTAGGCGACCGTAAAGAGATTGTGACACAGGACGACCTTCCTTATATCGTTAGCGATGTGCTGAAACATAATATACATGGGGAAAAGAAGGTTAAGCTTATAGACTTTGAGATATCATTGGCGTTCAACTGTACGCCGCTTGCCAAAGTAAAAGTTATGATAGGAGGTAAGGTATATGAGGCTTCGTCTACCGGTGACGGTCAGTTTGATGCTTTTGTAAATACGTTACGTAAAATCTATGACAGAGAGTTCGGACGTACATTCCCGCTGTTAGACAATTACTCATTGTTCATTCCGCCAGGCGGACGTACGGATGCACTTGTGCAGACTATAATCACGTGGCGTTACGGAACAAAGATAATAAAGTCGCGTGGATTGGCAGCCGATCAGACAGAGTCAGCCATAAAGGCTACTATAAAGATGCTTAACATCTACGAAAAAGAATGTGATAACTTAAAAGAAAAGGAGTAGAATTATGAAACTGAATATTGCAGTATTACCAGGTGATGGTATAGGTCCCGAGATTATGGCGCAGGCTGTGGCTGTGACAACGGCTGTGGCAGAGAAGTTCGGTCACGATATAAAATATAATTATGCACTCTGTGGTGCTCATGCAATCAGAGAAGTAGGCAGTCCTTTTCCTGAAGATACGTTTAAGATTTGCTGTGACAATGATGCAGTGCTCTACGCTGCCGTCGGTGATCCGGCTTTCGATAATGATCCTACTGCTAAGGTTCGTCCAGAACAGGGACTTCTTGCAATGCGTAAGCAGCTGGGACTTTATGCCAACATTCGTCCCATAAAGGCAGTTGAGAGTATGCTGCATGCATCACCACTTAAAGATGAAGTAGTGCGTGGTGTTGATTTCGTATGTATACGCGAACTTACGGGAGGTATGTATTTTGGAAGACGTTATCGTGATAACGACATGGCATATGATACCGATATATATACACGTAATGAAATAGAACGTATCCTTAAAGTAGGTTTCGATTATGCCCGCAGACGCAGGAAGCATCTTACAATGGTTGATAAAGCAAACATATTAGATTCTAGTCGTCTGTGGCGCCAGATATGCAGGGAGATGGAAAAAGATTATCCTGACGTAACAGTTGATTATATGTTTGTGGATAACTGCTCGATGCGTATGGTAAGCGAACCTCGTCATTTTGACGTAATAGTTACCGAGAATACGTTTGGAGATATTCTTACCGATGAGGCAAGCTGCATAACTGGTTCTATGGGACTGCTGCCTTCAGCTTCTATTGGAGAAAAGACACCTGTGTTCGAACCTGTTCATGGTTCATGGCCTGAGGCAGCTGGTAAGAATATCGTTAATCCGCTGGCTGAAATTCTTTCTGCATCTATGATGCTCGAACATTTAGGACTTAAAGATGAGGCTGAATTGGTGAACAAGGCGGTAAGGGAATCTATTGACAATAATATTCGTACGGCAGAAATTCAGACTCCGGGTATGCGTGCTTATGGCACCGATGAAGTGGGAGAGTGGATTGTAAACCGTATTAAGAACGAAAAATAATGCGAAGAATATTTTTATTGGCATCTGTTGTTTTATCAATGGCTGTATCGGCACAGACAAAACAAGATCTTAAGGATTCGCTTGAAGTATTGAAGGAACAAATAGAATTTGCTCCTGATTCTGCTGATCTTCATCTTAAGAAGGCGGGTGTTAATGTGCAGTTAGGACAATGGGAATATGCTAAGTTTGAATATGACATAGTACTTAAACATGAGCCTAATAATCTGGCAGCACTCTTCTACAGAGCTTATGTGAATATGCGTATGCGCAGATATACATTTGCCAGAGCTGACTATGAGCGTCTGCTTGCGATAGTTCCTGGCAATTATGGTGCTCAGCTCGGACTGGCAGTCCTTAACCAGCGTGAGGGAAGAAATACTGATGCAATAGACATCCTTAACAGAATGACATCTGATTTTCCCGACAGTGCCGAAGTGTATGCAGCACGTGCTGACATAGAAAAGAGTATGGAGATGTATGAACTGGCAGAACTGGATTATGCCGAAGCCATGAAGCGTGATGAAGATAATAGTGACTATATACTTCAGCGTGCTGATGTCCTGATAAAAATGGGACGTAAACGTGAGGCAAAGAGTTTCCTTGATATTTTGGTGAGGGTAGGAGTACCCAAGGCTTCGTTAAGGGAATATTATGCCAAATGTAGAAATAAATAATAATCCGGTATCTATCGGTCTGACATAGTTTAAATACTATTTCTAATACACAAAAAGGTTTCGTTGTCTTTTTGTGTATTTTTTTATGCTAAGTGCGAATAATTTATTATTTGTTATGATTAATATAAAAATATGTTTTGCATAAGGATTCCTATTGTTTATGTCTGTTAATATTAATATTTGTGCTGTTTTTATGCAAAAAAGTAACTTTTATGAGTACTTTTTTGAAAAAAGTATATGTTTTTATTAAAAATTTCGTCTAAATGCTTGACGCGTATTCAAAAATTGTATATATTCGCACCGTCTAATATGAAAAAATATTGTGATACAATAACAACTTTAAAAAATATTATTATGAAAAAATCTTTATCAAAAAAATCTTTGCTGCTAGGATGTGGCATGCTGCTCGCTTTGAATGTAAGTGCGCAGAATCCTGTATTGGGTCGTGGCAGCGTTTCAAAAGTTAATGCAGCAACTTCTGTTGAAGCAATGAAAAATGCAAAGGGTGGAATCCTTTCTGTAAATGTATCTAAACCTGTTGAAGGTCGCTATACAGCTGTTAAAGACAATAAAACTCCTATTTATCTTCTTGAGGAAGATTTCGCAAATTTGACTGCCGGATCATATGGTGCACCTGATTTAAGTACTCCTCTGTGGTATGACCGTGAGGAATGTGAGCACGTATGGCAGAATATGAAGGAAGGCTATACTAATATTCCTAAATGGGGATGTGAGTATGTTTATAGTGCAGGCGGTATGGCTTATATGCGTGCTGTAGATCAGACTTACAATTTCGCTCGTTTGAACACTCCGATGCTTGACTGTTCAGGTAACGACCGCGTTATTTACTTACAGTTTGATGCACGTACTAAAGAAGGTCAGGAAGTTCCTCGTTTCTGGGTAGAATTTGCAGAGACAAACAATATGTCAGCAAACTGGGGTAATACAGGTGGCGGAATCGTTGAAGCAGTTGTTACAGACCAGTGGCAGACTTATACTGTTACATTGGAAGGTACAGGTCCTTCTTCTATCTTTAACATCGCTTCATCTACAGACTTTACAGAAGGCGCTTCTGCTGAATTGTATATCGATAACTTGAAGATTTATCAGGTTAAACCTGTTATAGCACGTCCGGTAGCATTACCTCACAGCCAGTATAAAGGTACAAGCTTTACAGCAAATTGGAATGCAGTAGAAAATGCAGTTTCTTATAATGTTGATGTTTTCACTATTGAAGGCGAAACAGAGGTTCCTGTTCTTGAAATGAAAGATGTAAAGGGTACATCTGTTGAGATTAGTGGCGTTGAGTCTGGTGCAATTTATTATTATACAGTAAGTGCAGTAGACGCTAGTGGAAATGTTTCACGTAAGTCATTCCCTATCAGAGTATTTGACCTTGAAGCTCCTCAGCTGACAGAAACAAGTATAAATAATGAAGGTATTTATACAGCTTCTTGGAATAAGGTTCCTGCTGCTGAAGTTTACAATTACTATGCAGCTTACAAACGTACAGTTAAGGAAGACGGTCCGGTATACGTAACAGACGAAAATATGGATAACGTTAAGTTTGAAGGTAACGAACCTACATTTGACCCTGTTGCAGATCCTGCTTCTATTAACGATGCTTATCCTGGACACTACACAAGTTATTCTATCGGTAGCGATTTCGCACAGGCAGGTTGGATGGCAAGCCAGTACACACCTTGTAAGGGTTATGTAGCTGTTGATGCATTCTTTAATATTTCTACATCATTGGAGCCTATGGGTAGCATCCAGTCTCCGGAACTTCAGTTAGGTAAAGATGGTGGTAAGTTCACAGTTCAGCTCAGTCTTGCTGCAGAAGGTAAGGATCTTGAAGGTTGGACAGATGAAAACGGTAATCCTATGCAGGGCATTTATTACCCGAAAGCTGCCGTAGCAGTATTTACATACGATGAAGCTGTAGGTGATTATGTTCAGAAGGAAATGCAGTATCAGGAATTGTCAGGTAGTTGGGAAAATTACGAATTCAACTTCACAACAGGTACAGAACGTACTATCGTAGGTATATTCGTTACACGTGTTCCCGCTTTGATGTTTATCGATGATCTTCGTATTATCCAGAATGCTAAGGTTGGTGATGTTTACAATGAACCTTTCTGCTACGAACGTTATTACTTAGACGGCCTTTCTATTGATATCGAAGTTCCGTCTAGAGCAAAGGGCGAAGAAATATGGCATAAGGTTGCAGGTGTAAGAAGTACAGAAAATGGTGAAATCAAGGAAGGTGTATACAGCGATTATCGTAAGGTAGGTGTTGCTGAACATACAGACATCCAGAACTCTATTAAGGAACATGCATTTGTAGCTGTAGAAGGCAATGCAATACATGTAAACAATCCTGCAGGCGAAGATGTTGAGGTTTACAGCGTAGACGGTAAGTTTATCGCAGCTGATAGAACAGGTAACACTAACGTTGTTATCGGCTTGACAAATGAAGGTGCTTATCTTGTAAAGGTTGGCAAGCAGACAGTGAAATTGGTTTATTAATCCAATAACACATAAATAATCAAACCGGTCGGAAATGACTCCGACCGGTTTTTTATTGTCTTTAATGAGACATGCAGAGGTCTACAATATATAGTATTAAAATTTTTATAGCTATCTTGTGAAGAATTTCTTCTAATCATTTCTGTATCTATTTTGAGATATTGTGATAAATTTATGGAAAGATGTATAGGAAATTGTATTTAATGTAGAATTATTAGTTTAATACATGTTTGG
>JAHHQW010000034.1 GCA_020026195.1 Prevotella sp. | reverse complement strand
CCTTTTTTATCAGGAGTCTTGGAGAGAGCTTTTTCTCCGAGACTCTTTTTTTTGCCTGTCCCTCAAGGGTACGCTGAGATGACGACTTTGTCATCCCGTCTTCCAGTTACCCCGCCAGGCGTGAAATCATGATTTCCTCATATGTGCATCAGGAATGCGTATTCCTGATGGCATATGTTTTACTTTCATCCGTCATTCATATCTTACCATATGTTTTTAGCCTAACAGAAGGCCCGGATGTCGCCTCTTAAATTTATGGCAGTATGATATTCCACATCACAGGATGATATGGTAGCATCGACATATACATGTGTTTTAGGCTGGTGCATATTTGTGTGCAGGTTTTAACGAGTTAGAATCTGCGGGTTGCCATGTGTCTGTGCTGATAATATAGTGCATGTATGTAATAAAAGATGGTAATGACAGAAATATATGTATGAAATGGTGAAAGGTATGTCAAATATGTACCAAACAGATTACAAATAAAAACTGAGCGCGTATTAGTTGGTTCTGGGCGAATTTGTGCGAATATATCACGAACGGCTGTATTAATGGTTTTTCTGGGTGTTTTTAACATAGGACCGCAGAATGCCTACATTCATGAAGATGAATTTTAATTATAGGAAAAGATTGTCAATACTTCTGCCATGTACAATAAAAAACGGAGCAGTCAGAGACTGCCCCGCAAATCTTAATCATCTTTTATCATTATCTGAAGTGAACCTCCTCTACAGGATGTTCCTTTACGATATCTAATGGGATTGCCTGGTATTTACAGTTCGTGAAATTAATTTTTTTTAGGTCAATGCATCTTATCGAGTAGTTCCACTGTGTTCGGTAGTAAAATTTCATGGATTTTGTGTCAATTGATGTTGTCCACTGTGTAGCGCTAAGCATGTCTGGAATCTTATTTCTTTCTTCTTGATCGAATTCAGCTCCAATAGGAAGGTCAAAGTTGTTCAGAATCTGGAACGACTGCATCACTGCATCACGTCCGGTAGACTGAGGACTTGCGGTGTGTACATAGAATGCTGCACGTACAAAACGAGAAGGAGGTGTGAGATCGCCAGGAAGTCCCCAGGCAGCTGAACCAACACCAAAAGCTCTCAGACTAAGGTCGCTTGTAATTTTGCGTGGCTTGTTTGTACTTGCAAATACATTAACATAGTTGTTTAAGTTTGTTACCATCCAGTCGAAATTAGGAGCATTAGTAATAACTCCTACCGTATTGTTATGAACATGCCATTTATGGTCATAATATTCCAATACTACTTCTTTACCTGTAGCGTCCATTACGCTAAAATGAGGAGCATCAAAACCTTCGCCGTAAGCCGTCATGTATACAGTATTAAGTTCTCTGAGCAGTTCGTCGACAGTTGCAAATCGTCCGACAATCCAGCCTAACATTTCAGCATCTGAAATAGAAATGTTTTTCTTTGAAGGGTCAAATTCCTCTGATTCTCCGTAGTTTGGGAAATAGAATAACTCTACGCAAAGTCCCTTTTCATTTACTGCTTCGGCAACAAAGTTATGTTCCAGTACGCCTATTCCTACATAACCATATTTAGCAGTATACTTCATGCCTTTCATACCATTTGGCATTACTGCATACTTTGTGTAACCCCTTGGTACGAGTATTAGCTGAGAAGGCATCTGAAAGCCACCCCATTCCATTGTGCGAGCAATGATGTTACTACCGTCCTTAGCGGTTAATTTGATTCCTGTACATGCTGTAGAAGGCTTACTGAAAAGTAAACTTACAACGAAAATAAATGCGATCTTAAAACTAATCTTAAAAGATTTCATAATTACTTTTAAATTAAGTCAGTTGTTAAAGTTATAAATATTTGTAAAACGAGAGATTTTGCAGATTTACGTCTGCAGTGTTTTCATTCAAGAGAATGAATTCCTTAATAATATAGTGCCGTTTAAAGTTCATATATTTGTAACCGGCACGTTAATGTTTTTGTATCTTACTTTTGCAAATGTAATAAAAATATTCAAATAACATAACAAAAAGATAAGAAAATTTTACGTCAAGTGTGAAAATAATGTTAAATATGCGTTAGTGTATAACCATGTGCTTTTGATGAAGTCTATTTACAAACAATCTTTTGTTGATCAGGTAATTGTTAATGTAACTGGGTTCGAGTGGAGTGATGTTTTAAGAGAACGGCGTGATTCATTCACAATAAAATGTAATATTCTCACTATTTTATTCTATCTTTGCATTATTAATATATAGAATATGATAGTTTGTATTGCAGAGAAACCAAGTGTTGCCAAGGATATTGCCAATATTCTTGGAGCCAACAGTCGTCATGACGGATATATCGAAGGAAACGGATATCAGGTGACATGGACGTTTGGTCATCTCTGTACACTTAAGGAACCAGATGATTATCTTCCCGCGTGGAAACGCTGGTCGCTCGGTGCACTGCCTATGATTCCCACTAGATTTGGTATAAAACTTATTGAGGATGAGGGAATTAAGAAACAGTTTGCTATTATAGAGAAACTTATGCAGAATGCTGACCAGATAGTAAACTGCGGTGATGCCGGTCAGGAAGGAGAACTTATTCAGCGCTGGGTGATGCAGAAGGCTGGAGCCAGATGTCCTGTAAAAAGACTTTGGATTTCGTCTATGACCGACGAGGCTATACGCGAAGGATTTAATGATCTTAAGGAACAGACTGTCTATAATCCGCTATATATGGCTGGTCTGAGCCGTGCTATAGGTGACTGGATTCTGGGCATGAATGCCACTCGTCTCTATACGTTAAAATATGGAGGCAGGGGACAGGTTCTGTCTATAGGACGAGTGCAGACTCCTACGCTTGCACTGATAGTAAACAGACAGAAAGAAATAGACAATTTTGTGCCAGAGCCGTACTGGATTTTGTCTACAATCTATCGAGATACACTTTTTAATGCTACAAAAGGAAAATTCAATACAAAAGAAGAGGGCGAACAGTATCTTGAAACAGTAAAAGATGATGAATTTACTGTGACATCGGTGAAGAAGGTTAAGGGAAAAGAAATGCCTCCCCATCTTTACGATTTAACCTCGTTGCAGGTGGACTGTAACAAAAAATACGGAATGTCGGCAGAAATGACGCTGAATATCATTCAGACTCTTTACGAACATAAACTGACGACATATCCACGTGTTGATACTCAGTATCTTAGCGATGACATCTATCCAAAGTGTCCGCAGATATTAAAAGGACTCGAAGGATATGAAAGTTTGGTGCAGCCTCTTCAGGGCAAGCCGTTGCCAAAGAATAAAAAATATTTCGATACATCAAAGGTTACCGATCACCATGCTATAATCCCGACGGGCGTTCCCGCACGCGGACTTACCGATATGGAAAAGCATGTGTATAATCTTATTACACTGCGTTTTATATCAATTTTTTATCCAGACTGCATCTTCTCTACTACAACCGTGATGGGTGCTGTTAAGGATGTTGATTTTAAAGCTACCGGTAAGGAAATCTTAAAACAGGGATGGCGTGAGGTATATGCCAAGGAAGTGGTTTCGGAAGAAGAAAAGGAAGATAAGTCGGATGAAAAGACTCTCCCTACGTTTGTGGAAGGAGAAAGCGGTCCGCACACTCCGACTCTGAGTGAAAAGATGACAACGCCGCCAAAATATTATACAGAGGCTACTCTTCTGCGTGCAATGGAAACGGCAGGTAAGTTTGTTGATGACGAGGAACTTCGCAGTGCCCTGAAAGAAAATGGCATAGGCCGTCCGTCATCACGTGCCGGAATCATAGAAACGTTATTTAAGCGTAATTACATCAGACGCCAGCGTAAGAATCTGCTTGCTACAGAGACAGGTATAGAACTGATTGATATAATCCGTGAAGATCTGCTGAAAAGCTGCGAACTTACAGGTATTTGGGAGAAGAAACTGCGAGACATTGAGCATCAGAAATACGATCCCGCCCAGTTTGTAACAGAACTGAAAGATCAGATAACACAGATAGTCAATGACGTCCTTGCCGATAACACACCTCGAAAGATTGATGCTCCCGAAGAAGAGCCGAAGTCAAAGACAAATAAGAAATCTAATTCTAAATCGAAGGAAAAGAAAGAGGAATCTCTGGAAGGCAAACCATGTCCTGTATGTGGCAAGGGTATTATAATAAAAGGTAAAAAAGCATACGGATGCAGTCGCTGGAAAGAAGGCTGCACGTTCCGTAAAGATTTTGATACAAAATAAATTCGTAATGAAAAACTTATTTATAACCATCACAATGTTCATGATGTCTGTGGTAATCAATGCCCAGGCACCATTTAAAGGAACATTCCAAAATGACGAACACGAGATATTCCTTGTAATAAATCTTTATGACAAGGACGTAACGATATGGAATCAGGAAATCTATGGCAAGTTGGATGGTTATATAGGATCAAAACGCAATTCGTTAGTTTGGATGATAACTGGTTCCGAAATACTTTCTGACAAAAAAGCCCGAATAGAACTGATAAATGATTATGGCAGTGAAGATGCTGATGCCGAACTGACAGTCATAGATGAAAACACAATAGAATATTCTCGCAAATCAGGCAGTAACCTTAGATTTTCGAAGAATGGCAAGTGGGTAAGAATGCCATCGAAAATAAAGTTTGTTAAGAAGTAACAAATGTAATAATTTAGTCAGATTTTAACGATGTATAAAGCAGTTAAAGTCTGAAATCAAGTTTTATGAAAAACATCAATTCTTCAATATGTAATTGTATTGTGTACAAAATAAGAAGTGAATTAATATACAGTATAAATAGATTATAGGTATATATTGTTAGTCTTGAATTAAAAGAGTCTTGTTCTGTGTAACGTATGAACAGAATGGGGTTATTAGACTGTTTCGTTACAAACATTGTTGTAAATAATGTATCCCCATCGAGCATGTTTCTCTCCTTTATATGATTGCCTGTTGTTAAATGCAATATGGTAAAAACATTAATTTATAGCAGTATTTTATTTAACATTTAAAGATTATATTCCTATCCCAAAGGAATATATATGCCACAAAGTAAAAAACTATTTTATTGATTTACGTATCTTAGAACAAGAGTCTTGTGATAAAAGTATATTTCTAAAATGACATGATGTTACCATGTTCTTCTTAACAAACTTTGTGCACAAATAATTTGCAATTTAGATAGTAAATTCATATTTTTGCAGAAAATAAAGAGAAACCTTAAAATAAAAAATTAGAAATGATAAGAGAAAAACAAATCGTTGAGTGTGTTCCCAATTTTAGTGAAGGTCGTAATCCTGGCATCATTAAGCAGATTACAGATGAGATAGTAAAGGTTAAGGGTGTAAAACTCCTGGACGTTGATCCGGGTGAGGCTACAAACCGTACTGTCGTTACTTTTGTGGGAGACCCCGATTCAGTACTCGAAGCAGCTTTTAATGCTGTAGCTAAGGCAGGTAAAGTTATAGATATGCGTAACCACCATGGTGCTCACCCGCGTTTTGGTGCTACAGACGTTTGTCCGTTAATCCCTGTTGCCGGAATTACTCTTGAAGAGTGTGCGGAACTGGCTCGTAAATTGGCAGAACGTATCGCTAATGAACTTTCTATTCCCTGTTACTGCTACGAAGCAGCTGCATATACAAAGGAACGTAAGAACCTGGCTGTATGCCGTAAGGGTGAATACGAAGCTCTTCCTGAAAGAATGGGTAAGGACGAAGGTCCTGACTTCGGTAACCGTCCGTTCGACGAAGGTGTCGCACGTACAGGTGTTACAGCAGTAGGTGCCCGTGACTTCCTCATCGCAACAAACTTCAATCTTAATACAACTTCTACACGTCGTGCCAATGCCATTGCATTCGACGTTCGTGAAAAGGGGCGTCCCATGCGTGAAGGCGGCAAGGTAACAGGCAAGCCTCTGAAGGACGAAAACGGAAAGACAATAATGCAGCCTGGTACACTGAAGTGCACAAAGGCTATCGGATGGTACATTGACGAGTATAAGATTGCTCAGGTTTCAATGAACATCACAAACATCAATGTTACACCTCTTCACGTAGCATTCGACGAAGTATGCAAGAAGGCCATGAACAGAGGTATCCGCGTAACAGGTACAGAAATCGTTGGTCTTATTCCGAAGCGCACACTTATCGAAGCTGGTAAGTACTTCCTTGAGAAGCAGCAGCGCAGCACAGGTATTCCAGAAGAAGACATCATCACAATAGCAATCAAGTCAATGGGACTTGACGACCTTAAGCCGTTCAACCCCAGAGAGAAGGTCATCGAATACATGCTCGAAGATGCTAACAAGAAGGCTAAGCTCGTAGACCTTACAGTAGCAGGCTTTGCTAATGAGACATCACGCGAATCACCTGCTCCAGGCGGTGGTACAATTGCAGCTTACATGGGTGCTCTTGGTGCAGCTCTTGGTACAATGGTAGCAAACCTTTCAAGTCACAAGCCAGGATGGGATGACCGTTGGAACGAATTTAGCGTATGGGCTGATAAAGGTCAGGTATTGATGAAAGAACTTATGCACCTTGTTGATGAAGATACAGAAGCATTCAACCGCATTATGGCAGCATTCGGCATGCCTAAGAAGACAGAAGAAGACCAGCGTCTCCGTTCTGAAGCTATCCAGGCTGCGACACTTTATGCTACACAGATTCCTTTGCAGACAATGAAGGCTTCATATAAAGTATTCGAGCTCTGCCGTCAGATGGCAAATGAAGGTAACCCGAACAGCGTTTCTGATGCTGGTGTAGGTGCACTTGCAGCTCGTGCAGCAGTACTTGGTGCAGGCCTTAACGTTAAGATCAATGCAGCAGGTCTGAAAGATCGTGAAACAGCAGACAAACTCGTTGGTGAGGCTAATGAACTTATTGCAGAGGCTAACCGCGAAGAAGCAGAAATCACAAAGATTGTAGAAAGCAAAATTTAAAGACCTTAAAAAATATATATCACTATGACTAAGCAAGAATTTATGGATGACATCCGCGTAGGTATTCCTGAGGAACTGCCGGCACCGCGTGAGTATGATGAAACCATTAACCATGCACCGAAGCGTAAGGATATCCTCACACCAGAGGAAAAGAAACTTGCACTCCGTAATGCATTGAGATATTTCCCAAAAAAGTTCCATGCTACACTGGCACCGGAATTTGCTGAAGAATTGAAGAAGTACGGACGTATTTACATGTATCGTTTCCGTCCTACATATGATATGTATGCTCGTCCTATAGATGAGTATCCTCATAAGTCTGAACAGGCAGCTGCAATCATGCTGATGATTCAGAACAACCTTGACCCGAAGGTAGCACAGCACCCTCACGAACTTATCACTTATGGTGGTAACGGTTCTGTATTCATGAACTGGGCTCAGTATCGTCTTGTTATGAAATATCTGAGTGAGATGACAGACGAACAGACACTCGTTATGTATTCTGGACATCCTTTAGGATTGTTCCCTTCTCACAAGAATGCACCGAGAGTTGTTGTTACCAACGGTATGGTAATTCCTAACTACTCTAAGCCCGATGACTGGGAGCGTGACAATGCACTTGGAGTAAGCCAGTATGGTCAGATGACTGCTGGTTCATACATGTACATCGGCCCGCAGGGTATCGTTCATGGTACAACTATTACAGTGCTCAATGCAGCACGCAAGCATATGACAGCCGACCAGAAGGACATTCACGGAATGTTGTTCGTATCTTCAGGTCTCGGTGGTATGTCAGGTGCACAGCCTAAGGCTGGTAATATCGCAGGAGTTGTCAGTGTAGTAGCTGAAATCAATCCTCTGGCAGCTGAGAAGCGTTACAAGCAGGGATGGGTTGATGAACTGCATACAAACCTCGATGAACTTATTCCCGCAGTACGCAAGGCTGTTGCTGAAAAGAAGACTGTTTCAATGGCGTATGTAGGTAACGTAGTTGACCTCTGGGAGCGCCTTGCTGCAGAAGACATCCATGTAAACCTTGGTAGTGACCAGACATCACTGCATAATCCTTGGGCTGGTGGTTACTATCCCGTTGGCATGTCAGTAGAAGAGTCACAGAAGATGATGGCAGAAGATCCTGCAGAATTCAAGAAGAGAGTTCAGGCTTCATTGCGTCGTCAGGTTGCAGCCATCAACAAACTTACAGCAAAGGGTATGTACTTCTTCGATTATGGAAATGCATTCCTTCTTGAATCAAGCCGTGCTGGTGCTGATATCCTTAAGGAAGATGGTAAGTTCCGTTATCCTTCATACGTACAGGACATCATGGGTCCGATGTTCTTTGATTACGGCTTCGGTCCTTTCCGCTGGGTATGTACATCAGGCGATCCAAAGGATCTTGAGATGACAGATAAGATTGCAGCAGAAGTACTTGAAGAAATAAGAGAACATGCTACACCCGACATCATCGGTCAGCTTGAAGATAATATCCACTGGATTAAGGAAGCTGGAAAGAACAAACTCGTTGTTGGTTCTCAGGCTCGTATCCTTTATGCTGATGCAGAAGGTCGTACAAAGATTGCACTTGCATTCAACGAAGCTGTTAAGAGCGGTAAGATTTCACGTCCTGTTGTTCTCGGTAGAGACCATCACGACGTATCAGGTACAGACTCTCCGTTCCGTGAGACAAGTAACATCTACGATGGTTCACAGTTCTGTGCCGACATGGCAGTTCAGAACGTAATCGGTGACTCATTCCGTGGTGCAACATGGGTATCAATCCATAACGGCGGTGGCGTCGGATGGGGTGAAGTTGTAAACGGCGGTTTCGGTATGGTTGTGGATGGCTCTGAAGATTCAGAGCGTCACATTCGCGAAATGCTGTTCTGGGATGTGAACAACGGAATCACACGTCGTAGCTGGGCTCGTAACAAGGGCTCTATGGATGCTATCAAGCGCGAGATGGAACGTACACCTAACTTTAAGGTTACACTTCCTAACCTCGTTGAAGATGATATCATCAACGATGCTTGCAGGGCATTCTAAATAAAAACAAATATTATGTCGTGTGAGAAACATTTTTATCTCACGCGACATAATTAATTATCCAATACAAATATAAAGCACAGAATAAAATGGTACATACAATATCTGCCGACCATCTTTCAATTGAAAGAATTGGCGAAATCATCGAAAAGGGTTATAAACTTGAACTTAGCGAAGATTCACGCAAGCGCATCATCCGTTGCCGCGAGTTCCTCGAGAAGACAATCAAGGAATCTAAGACTCCTGTTTATGGTGTAACAACAGGTTTCGGTTCTCTCTGTAAAGTATCAATCAGCGAAGATCAGCTTTCACAGCTTCAGATTAACCTTATGATGTCACACGCATGCGGTGTGGGTGAAAGAGTTCCTAACGACATCGTTAAGATTATGATACTTCTTAAGATTCAGTCACTGAGCTATGGTTACAGTGCTTGTAAGATTGAGACAGTGGAACGCCTTATCGATATGTTCAACAACAATATCCTTCCTATCGTTTACATGCAGGGTTCACTTGGTGCATCAGGCGACCTTTGTCCTCTGGCACACCTCTCATTGCCTCTCGTAGGTCTTGGTGACGTTGAAATAGACGGCAAGCACTACACAGGTCAGGAAATGCTTGACAAGATGGGATGGGAGCCTGTTAAGCTTGGTTCTAAGGAAGGACTTGCATTGCTCAACGGTACACAGAACATGGCAGCATTTGGTGTATGGTGTGTTCTTCAGGCAGAACGTCTTAGCGACTGGGCTGATAAGATTGCAGCAATGTCATTCGAAGCTTATGATGGCCGTGTAGATCCGTTTACAGATGCTGTTCATGCAGTACGTAACCACTGGGGTCAGAGAGAAACAGCACGTCACATGCGTGAACTTCTCGAAGGCAGTCAGCTTACACAGACACCGAAGGTAAATGTACAGGATCCTTATTCACTCCGTTGCATACCTCAGGTACATGGTAGCTCTAAGGATACAATCAAATATGTTAAGAGCGTAATCGACATCGAAATCAACTCTGCTACAGATAACCCGACGGTATGTCCTGATGAAGGTCTCATTATTTCTGCTGGAAACTTCCATGGCGAGCCTATTGCACAGCCTCTTGACTTCCTTGCTATCGCACTCTGCGAACTCAGTAACATTTCAGAGCGTCGTATCTACAAGCTCGTATCAGGTACACGAGATCTGCCCAGCTTCCTGGTTGCAAAACCTGGTGTAAACAGCGGTTTCATGATTCCTCAGTACTGTGCAGCTTCTATCGTTAGCCAGAGCAAGACATTGAGCACACCTGCTTCTGTCGACTCAATTCCTTCTTCACAGGGTCAGGAAGACCATGTAAGTATGGGTGCTAACGCAGGTACAAAACTTTATAAGGTTGTTCTTAACACAGAACGTGTACTTGCTATCGAGCTCTTCAATGCTGCTCAGGCACTCGACTTCCGTCATCAGATGACAGGTCTGAAGTCTTCACCCATCATCGAGAAAATCTTCAGTGACTATCGTAAGGTAGTTCCTTTCATTGAGAAGGATGAAGTGATGTATCCTAACATCCACAAGTCAGTAGAATTCTTACGTAAATAATGATAACATTAGTAAAAAATATAGCTATACTTGCCGGCATAGATCCTGAAAAGCATCTGTGCCGCAAGGGTAGTGAAATGTCTGTACTGAACACTATCGAGAATGCTTATCTTATAGTTAAAGATGGTAAGTTTGATAGCTTTGGTAAGATGGAACAGCTTGATGAGGCTGCCGTACATGCCGATGAAGTAGTTGATGCCAAGGGAGGAACAGTTCTTCCCTCATGGTGCGACTCACATACACACATCGTATATGCAGGCAGTCGTGAAGGCGAGTTCGAAGATAAAATTAAAGGTCTCAGTTATGCTGAGATTGCTCGACGCGGAGGCGGTATCCTTAATTCTGCTGACCGTCTGCACGAACTAACCGAAGAAGAGCTGTATGAACAGGCAATGTGCCGTATTGATGAGATTATCCGTAAAGGTACGGGTGCCGTTGAGATAAAAAGCGGTTACGGACTTACGCTCGAGGACGAACTCAAGATGCTGCGCGTGATACGCCGCATAAAAGAAACAGCTCCGATCAAGGTCGTAGCTACATTCCTTGGAGCACATGCCGTAGGTCGCGCTTTCGCGGGACGCCAGGGTGATTATGTAAATCACATCATCAACGATATGCTGCCGGCTGTTGCCAAAGAAAATCTTGCCGACTTCATTGATGTGTTCTGCGACGAAGGCTTCTTCACTGCCGAAGAGACTGCACGTATGCTCGAGGCTGGTGCAAAATATGGACTGCGCGGTAAGATTCATGGAGAAGAGCTTGCTGTTTCAGGTGGTGTTGAGGTAAGTGTAAAATATAATGCACTTTCAGTAGACCATCTTGAAGCTGCTGATGATCGTGACATCGAACTGCTGAAGGGTGGCAACACCATACCTACAGCACTTCCCGGTACATCGTTCTTCCTGAACATGCCGTTTGCGCCTGCACGTAAGATGATTGATGCAGGACTTCCGGTTGCGACAGCCAGCGATTATAATCCAGGTTCAACACCTTCGGGTGACATGAAATTCGTTGTATCACTCAGCTGTATCAAGATGAGACTGATGCCGGCAGAAGCAATAAATGCAGCAACAATCAACACAGCATGTGCAATGAATCTCAGCAAGGATTACGGATCAATTGCCGAAGGAAAGGTGGCAAACTTCTTTATCACACGTCCCATTCCTTCTATCTCGTTCATACCTTATGCATACCAGACACCTATCATCGAACGCGTGTTCCTTAAAGGTGTAGAGTACAAATAAGTTGAATAACATTTCTAATTTATATAAGAGAACTCATTTAGGGTTCTCTTTTTTCGTTCTATGAACCAAAAGCCTTAATTTTGCATTATTTTTAATATGTTTTAGTTTTGCAGATGAAAAAGATTCTATGTTTTGTAGCACTGCTGATGACATTCATTGGCGGATATTCACGTGATTTTAGAGTAAAATCGCCTGACGGACACATTGTTGTTACATTTATGTTTGACGAGCGCGGAGCTATGCGGTATAAAGTAGATGTAAACAAACGCGCATTTATACTTCCCTCTGCAATGGGACTTCAGGAAAAAGACCTTAATCTTTCAGAAGGATTTAAGTTTACTTCATTTAATAAAGGTAGGGTAAATGAAGAGTGGAGCATGCCCTGGGGTGAAAACAAAAATCATGTAAACAAATACAACTGGATGACTGTAAGCATGCTGAATGATGATAAAGTGAAACTCGACCTAACGTTCAGAGTCTTTGATGATGGACTCGGATTCCGTTACGAATACGATACACAGGCAGATAGTCTGATGATTACTACAGAAAAGACAGAATTTACTTTCGCTGAAAATGGAACGTCATGGTCTATTCCTGCAAACTTTGAAACATACGAACTTCTTTATAGGACGATGCAACTCGATTCTCTTGATAATGCTAATACACCTGTGACATTCAAAACTGACGGCGGAGTTTACGGTTCTGTTCACGAAGCAGCACTTACAGACTTTCCTGAAATGACACTTAAAAATACAGGTCTTCGCAAGTTCAGAGCATGGCTCGCACCGCTGCCCGACGGATATAAGGCTAAGTTTGGTAAAGGTTCATTCAAGACACCGTGGCGTACAATTCAGATAGCAGATAAGGCAGTAGGACTTATTAACTCATCATTAATATTAAACCTCAACGAACCTTGTGCACTCGAAGGAGACCTAAGTTGGATAAAGCCTATGAAATATGTAGGAATATGGTGGGGAATGCACGTCGGAATACAGAGCTGGGTAATCAACGATCGTCATGGAGCAACAACAGAGAATGCAAAGAAATACATTGATTTTGCTGCTGCAAACAATATTCAGGGCGTACTTGCCGAAGGATGGAATAGCGGTTGGGAAAGCTGGGGACGTCCGTCGCATGTACCATTCGACTATACAAAACCCTATGCAGACTTTGACATTGACGAGGTAATGCGCTATGCCAAAGAAAAAGGCGTTGAATTCTTAGGACATCATGAGACGGGTGGTGACATCGTCAACTATGAAGGACAGATGGATAAAGCATTTAAATGGACTAAGGACAAAGGTATAAATCATGTAAAGACAGGTTATGCAGGAGGAATATCTAATGGCAACTGTCATCATAATCAGCGTATGGTTCAGCATTATCGAAATGTAGTTAAGTGCGCGGCAAGACATCATATAACAATAAATGTACACGAACCGATAAAAGATACGGGTATTCGTCGTACATATCCCAATATGATGTCGAGAGAAGGTGCCCGGGGTATGGAATGGAATGCATGGAGCGAAGGCAATCCGCCTTCGCATCATGAGATACTTCCGTTTACACGACTTCTCGGTGGTCCGATGGACTATACCCCAGGAATATTTGACATCCTGTTAAAGAGTTCGAAGAATCATCCTGATCGTAAGAAATGGAATGGAAATGACAAAGGAAACAGCAGAGTAAACACGACACTTGCTAAGCAGATAGCCAACTGGGTAGTGCTTTATTCGCCTGTACAGATGGCATCCGACATGATAGAAAACTATGAGGGACATCCCGCATTCCAGTTCTTCCGTGATTTTGATGCCGACTGTGACTGGTCGCGTGCATTACAGGGAGAGCCTGGAGAATTTATAGCAGTAGTGCGTCGTGCAAAACAGAATTATTATCTTGGTGCTACGACAAACGAACAGGCAAGGACAATACAGGTACCATTAGATTTTCTTGAAAAAGGAAAAGTATATAAGGCTGTGATATATGCCGATGGAGATGATGCAGACTGGAAAACAAATCCTCAGTCGTACCGTATTGAAAATAAGACAGTAACAAATAAAGATATACTGACCATACGAATGGCTTCAGGTGGAGGACAGGCAGTAACTTTTATGCCTGTGAAATAAATAAAGCCTACCCGACAAATGATTTAACGTCTGGTAGGCTTCTTTTTCTTTTACAGAGAAATAAAGAGAAGTTTATTTATTCGATTTCTCTTCAATCTCTTTTTCCCTGCAGTCCTTACATATGCCCTTAAAATACACTTGAACATTGTTAATAAGGCATCCGTCAATTTCTTTAGAATGAAGTTCTGGTACTTTATCAACATTCATGTCAGTAATCTTACCGCATTTAGTACAGTAAAAGTGCACATGAGTGTTAGTGTCTCCATCATAGCACACGCGGTGTTCGTCGATGGTAATCATCTGAGCTGCATTTTTCTCAGCGAAGAGTCGCAGAGTATTATACACAGTTGTTTTGCTAAGTGTTGGCATTTCCGGTTCCAGTCCGGTGTAAACGTCATCCACCGTAGGATGAACAGGATGTGAGAGCAGGTATTTCATAATCTCGATTCTCTGCATCGAGGGTCTGAGTCCGCATTCCACCAGTTTGTCGTATGCCTGCTTTTCGGTAATTCTTGTTTCGTCCATATTTTTAGTTATTATCGCTGCAAATATACAGTAAGTTATTCTAAAAAAGAAATTTATTTTGTAAGAATTACAATAAAATAATGATTTTAATAAATATGATTAAGATAAACTTATTTTATAGTGTTATTTCTTGAATACGCTAAAGTAGTAAAACATGTGTAAATCACTGAAAAATGATTATTACGCGTTCTAAAAATCACTTGATTCTATGAAGACACATTGTCAGTCTAATAATAAAATTTGTGGATTTTAAATGTAAAAATAATTATGGTGCATAAGGTAATGTGATATTATTTTCTGTTATGTGCATTGTGTAAAAATGCAGTTACAGAATTATACAACATTAAATTACTTCAGGTATTGTTGAGAAAACTCCTTTTATATTGAAATAAACAGATTTATTATGTCAAACAACAATAAATACTTATCTTTGCATCTACATAAAGGCTTGCTATACGCGATTAAACAGGGAACACGAGTGAGAATCTCGGACAGACCGGCTGCTGTAAGTTGCATTATAGATTCGAACATTAGCCACTGGCAATATTTAGAACTGGGAAGGGTTCGGAAAACTGTAACGAAGTCAGAAAACCTGCCAAATGATATGATAATAACAATATTCAGTCTCCAGGTTAAGGCTGATATATGATACAAATTAAATTTTATGTTTATGAGAAAGATTTTACTATCAATCTTTTCAATCTGTCTGTGCGCTAATGTCTCTGCACAGAAAGATAAAATATACAGCGAATATATAGAGGCTGTAGACGAATACACTCCGGCTCCCGGACAGTTTACAAATAAAATAGTAACATACGAGGAAGGCGATGATGCTGCGGCAATGGCACAGAAATGTACCGAACTTATTGCAGGAAACTATGAGGGCCGTCAGAATATGGTATCTCTCGGAGCATGGGGCGGATACATCACATTTCATTTTGACCACCCGGTAGTAAACATAAAAGGAGAGTACGATTTCTGCATCATGGGTAATGCACTGGAGACATGGAGCGAGCCTGGAATCGTAATGGTGTCGGAAGATGGTAAGCAGTGGTACGAACTTGCCGGCAGTGCCGATGAAGACAGTATAGGTAAGGTAATCTATGACTATGAGATTACATACGAGAAGGTAGGCGACAAAAAAGACGTAAAATGGACAGACAATAAGGGCGGCAGCGGCTATATAAAGCGTAATAAGTTCCATGACAACGAATATTTCCCACAGTGGATAAAATCTCCTATGACGTTTAAAGGAACACGTCTTCCAGATAATGCATACGATACAAACGTCTCAAATCCAGATCTGCCGCAGAACTGGGTAGGAGATCAGTTCCGTTACGGATATGCTGATAACTATACAAATGATAATTTAGAAGGTAATAGTTTCAAGATAGACTGGGCTGTAGACAATAACCGCAAGCCAGTACATCTCGATGCTGTTAAATATGTACGCGTTTACACAGCCGAAAATCAGATATGCGGATGGACTGGCGAGATGTCAACAGAGATAAGCGGAGCAAAAGACCTTCATCTTGCAGAGTCAGTAGAACATCTGAATCTTAAGGATGTAATGTCTGTAGAAGCAACAGAACTTTACAGATACAATGCTAACGGCGTACGTATATCAGAACCTGTGAAGGGTATCAATGTAGTAGTTTATTCTGACGGAAGCATTAGAAAAGAAATTGTGAAATAAAGGACGGACAGTTGATTGTTTCTTCTGTATCCGATTCAGAATTCAAGATTCTTGTAAAGGCCGTACAGAAGGGTAAAATTCAGTATGTGCTGATACCTGTAACATTTACTACATCTGTCGAAGGCGTAGAAGTTTCAGGAAACATAGAGTCTGAATATACTATCGACGGTATTCGTGCTAACAGTAATGTTAAGGGTATTAAGATAGTACGTGACGTTAATGGTAAGGTTAAGAAAGTTTTGGCTAAGTAATTACAACCCGTTTATATTATAACATTATAAGGAGTGTCATCAGTGACACTCCTTTTTTTATATCGTAAAGTATAATTACGAATAATGAAAATTATAAAATCATTATTAATAAAAAGTTGTGATACAGTAAATGCTAATAACATAAAAGAGATTATCTTTTATTTTTTTTGCTTGTTTATACAAATATGTTGTACTTTTGCATTTACAAAGGTTCGCTTAGCGCGATTAAAAAGGGAACTCGAGCGCAATTCTCGGACAGTCCGGCTGCTGTAAGTTGTATTATAGGTCCGAACACAAACCACTGGCATATTGATGTCGGGAAGGGTTCGGAGACCTTCAACGTAGTCAGAAGACCTACCTCTGTAATTATGAATGCACTGTCTCCTGGGATAGACGGTGTATATAACTTTTAAATATTATAATATGAAAAAGATTGTACTGCAAATCTTTTCAGTCATGCATTGTTTGCCTGTGTTATCGTATGGTTTTTCGTATTCCAGACAGGTATAATATTGAAAAATATGAAATTTAATTATTACGAAATATAACAACTAATTAATAACAAATCAAACTAATTTATTATGAAACAAAAAATCTCGATTTTGTTTTATCAGTTACTTCTGGTTGTGATGATGCTGCCTCTTACGGCATCGGCACAGACAGGGCGAGTGATAAATCAAATTCAGTTTGGAAAGGAAGAGATTACCGTAGCCGATGGCGAGGTAATAACTTTCTACGATTTCAACGGAGAAAATAATTTGTCCGAATGGAGCTCGAAGTCCCAGGCACTGACAGTATTTAAGTCAGCTGTTCCCGGTAAAGTTGTAATGCTTCGTTTCGACGAATTTGATCTTCGCAGTGGTGGATCTTATCCCGGATGGGTAAACATCTACAGCGGCGTGGCTGATGCCGACAACAGTTTTACGTTTGTTGAATACAGCGGCGACCTTACAAAAAGTATGACAGATATGCCCGTCGGTAACCTTCTTGAGGAGCATCTTGAAGGCAAATACACAGACAAGACATATTTCTCAACTTCAGACGACGGAGCACTGTCAGTAGGAACACTGTTCGTTACAGCGGCTACATGTTCAGGCTTCAAGGCTACTGTCCAGCTCGTAACACCCGAAGACATGCAGATTATATCTTCAGGAAGTCGTTACGATGATGTAACAAACAAACTTACAGGAAAACAGAACATTGCGTTTGCCGGAGTATATGTAGAGACAAAAGGTTTCGGTAATCCAGACAATCTTACAAAGATTGTTTTCAATGCTTCAAAGAATGACAATGCAGTAGACATAACAAAACTCCGTCTTTACAGAGGACGTTATGCAGACATTGATTTCAAGAATGTGAAGCCCATTGAGACAATAATTACAAAGCTTGATGAAACACATTTTGAAATGTCAATGAGCTATGGTCTTGCCACCGGCATGAACGACTTTACTCTCGTTGGCGACTTCAATCAGGATGCTGCAATAGGAGCCGGCGTATGTATCGAAGCAGATAAGATTATCTCAACGAAGACACCTGCCGGAATTGCAAGTTTCGCAAAGGGTCAGGCTGTTACAGTAAATGTACCTGCGATAGAGCTTATGCAGGCAGGACATACAACTGTAAATGTAGGAGAAACACCTGTTGCATTCTTTGACAATGGTGGTGTAGAAGGCAAGAGTCTCATAAGCGAAGGTATCACAACATTCGTTCCTGCTGTTGCAGGAAAGAAGGTAATGATAGACTTTACCAAAGTAAGCCTGTTCATGGCATACGATGGTAACCGTAAGGAATCTCTCCGTATATATAATGGTAAGGAAGTTAAGGAAGAAAACCTCATCAAGGTAATTACAGAAACAAATACATGTCTGGTACGTTCAACATCGGCAGATGGTGCTCTGACAGTAAGATACACCGATGAGAATACAGCCGAATATTCTAAGAAAGATGGTTTTGAGGCACAGGTATCTCTGTTTACTCCACAGCCTATGCAGCTTGACGGAGTTACAGCAGAACGTATCCTCGGCGGTAAGGTATGTGCAGGAACAAATGGCGTTCAGATAATGAAGCTTTGTGTAAACACATCTAACACAGAACCTGCTCTTACTGTTAATAAGTTCGACTTTACAACTAACAATACATTTGCTATTGTTTCAAAGGCTCACCTCTATTATACAAAGGGAACTGACAAGTTTGGTGTTCTGAACGAAATCGGTTCGGCAGATATAACAGCAGACAACTTTACCATTACAGCTGCCGGTGCAGTTCCTATGGTAGAAGGTGCAAACTATTTCTGGCTTGTATATGATGTCAAGCCCGAGGCACAGAACGGACAGAAACTCAGTGCTTCTGTTTCAAGCATCACGCTCTCTGACGGCGTTCATGCAGTAGAAAACGGAAATCCCGCAGGCGAACTCGTAATAGAGAACGTAATTGTATCAGACGAAACACAGAAAGACTTCACAGTATTCGGAAGTGTTGCATTCAAATCACTCGATTCAGAATACAGCAGCGGTCACGAGTCTGGAATGAAAGACCAGATAACAACATTCCGTCCTGCACATAAGGGCAAGGTCATCAGTCTTGATTTCTCAATGTTCGATCTTACATACGAAAAGTCAAGCTATGGTACAAAAGCTAAGTTCATAGTATACAATGGCGAGACAACAAAGGGTAATGTACTTTGGGAACTCAACGACCCCGCACAGGCAAAAACAGGTCCTGGAAAGATACTTCGTTCAAGCACAACAGACGGAGCAATAACTATTGTATTCAATCCTAACACAACATCTTCATATTATTGTGGCAAGGGCTTCAATGCAGTAGTAAGCGAATATGAAAGCAAGGTAATGGTTGCCGACTCTGTAGTTGTAAGCCAGGCTCCTGATGCAGTTATTGCAGTAGGCGACAAGAACGTAAGAATTCTTAATCTTAACATCAAGACATCAGGCGACAAGGGTACACCTTCGTTCGAAGAGATGACACTTGACCTCAAGGGTTCTGAAAAGGCTGTCGATAAGGTAATGCTTTACCGCAACGATAACGAAGCAACACCTGTTGCAGAAAAGGTTATTACAGCCGAAGACAAGACTGTAGTTCTTACACTTAATGCAGAATCACTTATCGAAGGCGATAACCTCTATAACGTACGTTTCGATGTTAAGGATGCAGCAAAGGGTGGCGACATTCTCGATGCAGCAGTAACATCAGTTAAGGTTGCCGGTGCAGCCGTAACAGTTAAGGGTGGCGATCCTGCAGGACAGTTCGAAATAAAGAACATCTTTAACATGAAGAGTGGCGATAACGGCATCAAGACTATTGCCGAAGGTTCATCACTCTCATTCTTCGATGACGGTGGTATCGACGCTAATGCTTCAGAAAAGTTTGAAGGTACAGTAACATTTGCTCCTGCAATAGAAGGACAGGCAATCGTTTTCGACTTCAAGCAGTACGATATAAGCTATGCTGACGAGATGACTATATGGTTTGGCGACGACATGACTCAGAAGCCCGACTATGTATTTGGAAAATACGACAAACCCAAACCTCTTGAGATAACACCTATTACTTCTAAGGCAGCTAACGGAAAGATTACTGTTAAGTATGTAACAGGCGGTTATCCTGGTGCAGGCTTCAACATCACAGTATCATCTAAGGAAAGAAAGCCTCTCGCAATAAGCAGCGTAACAGCCGAGACTGTAGCTCCTGCAGGTGTAATGAAGGGTGAGGTAGACGTTCCTATGATTAAGGTTGCCGTAAATGTAGAAGGCGACTACAAGACAACAGAAGTAACTAAGTTCGAACTTGCTTCTTATGCACAGAACGTTATCTCTGACGTTAATGTTTATGCAACAGGCACAAATGCAGAATTCTCTTCAGCTAACCTGTTCGGAACAAAGAAGGCAGACAGTAATGTTATCGACGGCAGCTATACCATTGACAATGCCGGAATATATTACTTCTTCATTGCAGCCAATGTCAGCACATCTGCAACAGAAGGCGATGCAGCAAACGTAGCTCTCAAGAGCGTTAACGACAATGCAGCGGCAGCAACGGCAGAGACATCTGTAGTCAAGGGTGTCAGCGGAACACTCACTGTAGGTGCAGGCGAACAGTATAACAGCATTCAGGAAGCAATAGACGCACTTAAGGGTGGTGTCGACGGTCCTGTTACTATTAACATCAAGCCGGGTGTTTACAAGGAATGCGTTAAAGTTCCCGAGATTAAGGGTGCTTCAGCAAACAACACGATAACACTTCGTTCTGAAAGCGGCAATTACAAGGACGTTAAAATATACTATGATATTTATAACGAACCTTCAGAATACAAAGATTACTACGGAACATTTACTATCGACGGTGCCGACTACTTCACACTGCGCGGAGTAGAGGTGACAACAACAAATACAGCATTTGAATCTGTAGTTCATGTCAAGAATCATGCACAGCATGTAACAATTGACAGCTGTTACATCCATACTAAGATGTGTCCTACTTATTCAGACGGTGATATCTCACTTGTAAAGACATATGCAGAGAACATCGAGAACCGTAACAACGATTACCTCACAGTAACCAACTGCTTGTTCGAAGGTGGTAACAAGGGTACTTATGTAGGTGGTACAGGTTTCGTTAAGCTGCCCAAACAGTACGAAGCAACCATCAGGGGTAACAAGTTCGTCAACCAGGGTCAGATGTCTGTTTATGCGACAGACCAGCTCGGTATTAAGATTATCGACAACGAGATAATCAACAATGCAACGACTGCAAGTTCATTCAAGGCAATGGACATCAAGGTTCGCGATCTGAACGACTACGACGTAGAAGTTTCAGGAAACCGTATCAACATCAGTGCTCCTACAACTCACACAGTGATGTACATCCGTGAGATGAAGGCAAGTGCAGAACATCCCGCACGTATCTATAACAACGAAGTAATCAGTACAGGCGGCGATGCAGATTCATACATCCTCACACTCGGCAGCGATGAAACAGCTAATGTGGAATTTGCTTACAACACATTCTCTATGAACAGTGCGTCAGCAACACCTCTTGTATATACAAATAAGGTATTTGCCGGAAACGTAAGTTTCGTAAACAACATCTTCGTTAACAAACAGCCTGAGAGAATCTTCTTCTTGAGCAAGGGTGTAGGTGCAGGTACGACATTCGATTCTAACGTATTCTCTACAGCAGGCGAAAACATCGCTACAATGAACGGTGCCGTTAAGACATTCGATGAGTTTGTTGCTGAAACAAAGGCAGTAAACTGCTATAAGGAGAATGTAACATTCTGCAACGAGAATGTTCTCGAACCCCTGGAACAGGGTAACCTGCTCAGTGCAAAGGTACTCTCTTACGTAACAGAAGATATCACAGGCGTACAGCGTGCAGCAACACCTACAATCGGTGCATACGAGTTCAATGCTTCAACAGAAGCTCCCGTAATGGCCGAAGGTTATCCTGCCGTTAAGAACATAACAGATTCTACGGCAGTTGTAGTTGTAAACACCAACCTTTCTGGTAAGGCTTACGTACTTGTACTTGCTACAGACGCTGCGGCTCCTACAGCCGAAGTTCTTAAGACAACAGGCGTAAGCGCTGATGTAGTTCGCGGTAACGAGAACGAAATCAACGTAGAAGGTCTTGTAAAGGACGCCATGTATCGTGCTTACGTAATGGTAGAAAGCTACAGAGGTACACAGAGCGCTGTTGCTAAGACAGCCGACTTCAAGGCTTCTGCAAATCAGATTGTAGAAACTCCCGAGCCTGTAGTAACAACAGAGTATGTTACGGCAGAAAAGGGAACAATGGCTGTCCTCAAGGCTAATGTAACAAGCGGTACAGCTCCTTACACTGTAGAGTGGAAGAACTCATTGAACGAAGTCGTTGCTACTACGACACTCGCAGCAGCTGGTGAAACAACTGCCGAAATAGAAGCTGTGGAAAGCGGTGATTATACAGTAGTCGTAACAGATAAGTATAAGAAGCAGGCATCAGAATGGCTCCGTCTTACAGTACTTGGCGAAGCTTCGACAGCTACATTTGAGAATCTCTATCTTGACAAAGAGTCATTCTGGAATGGTAAAGATCTCAGATACTCTTTCGTAAGCGGTTCTTATCTCTTCGATAACTTCTACGATGAAGAATATAAGTACTGGGGAGGATTTGCTTACTCTAACGTAACAGAAAAGAATTTTACATCATATGCTGATGCAACAGGATATGCAAATGCAGTAGGTTCTGGTTACGATGGTTCTGCAAATTACGCTATAATCAACTGCTTCATACCTGGCACTGTTACAGTAATGAACAGTGAGGAAGGTGACAGCATCCGCGGATTCTATATCACTAACTCTGCATCAGCCTATAAGGCTGTGAAAGAAGGTCTTGCTCCTGCACGTCAGTTTGTTAAGGGCGATTATCTGGTTCTTACAATTGAGAACGGAGAAACAGGTAAGACAATGGAATACTATCTTGCTGACTATCGTTCAGAAAATGAGGCAGACCATTATGTTCTCGACACATGGCAGTGGGTTGACCTCAGAGAACTCGGTAAGGCTAAGTCTCTGATATTCCAGGTTACTGGTTCGGATACAGGCAAATATGGTCTTAACACACCTGCATACTTCTGTATGGATAACTTCAACGGACATCGTGTAATAACAGAAGTTCCTGCACAGATTATTGACATCGACGGATTTGATGCTACAATCAATCTTGCACAGTTCTTCACATTCGACAACGATGGCTCAAGCATTGCATACACAATCGACGAAGTTCTGACAGATGGAGAATTCAACCTCTCTGTATCAGGTTCAGACTTAGTTATCAATGGTAAGGCAAGTGGCGACTTTACAGTGATCGTAAAGGCTGTACAGAAGGGTAAGATTCAGTTCATATCAGTTCCTGTAACATTCACTACATCACTCGAAGGCGTTGAGGCTGACGAATTCCAGAATGTTAAGTACAGATACACTATCGATGGTAAGCGTATCAATACTAACAGCCGTAAGCAGGGCATTAACATCATCCGTGACAACAACGGTGAAGTTAAGAAAGTTGTAGTTAAGTAATAATCTACACTTAAATATTCTATATACAGACTCCGCGGCGTAATGCCTGCGGAGTCTGTTTTTTTTATTAAGTTTGCTGTGTGATGATATTAACATCAAACTTCGTATTTGTACCGGTATATATGGCAGTGTCGTGACATTGATACGTGAGGCATAAATACAGATGGTAAAGTCAGAAAAGTTATTAATAATAATTATTACTGATACGGCAGGCAGTGATGTTACTGCTTTTGTTTTGTCAGTATAATGCCGGCTTAATATAAAACTTGTTCCCATGAGTATAAACCTAAGTGTCACAGATTTTAAATGTTTTTATACATATTCAGTCATGTATTTATAAAGGAAAATATGCCTGTGAAATGTCTTAAAAATCTTCATATACAGCTCTTTTATGTTCGTAGGCATGAAAATTTTCAAAGAATTATGCAGATTATACCTTAAAAAGTGGCGTTTCTGTTACTTTTCGTATGTTTTCAGGTCAAAAACATAGGTGGTTTATTGAGTAAATGTACCTGCAAAAGTTTGCAAATACACCTGCATAAGTTTGTAAATGTAGTTGCGATAGTTTGCAAACATAGTATGTTTACCGAAAAGAAGCTTTAAAACACTAATTTTTTATTGGCGTATTTCGTAGAAGGTACAGAGTGTTTCAGAAATATTTAAAAATAACAGACAAAAAAGACATGTAAATACACGAATTGATAATCTGCAAGAATAAAACTCATTTATAAGTATGACAAAAAATTCGGTTAAAGTATAAAGTCTGCCGTCACTGACACTGAATAAATGTAATGTCGTAAATCATTTCCCTACACGCACGTACATATTATATATATAGTATGTGCCGTCATGTTATTAATGACATAATGCCAAAACATCACATTACGTATGTGACATATTGTCGTGGGACGTGACAGAAAAAATCTTTGTATAAAACTTTGGCACACCATTTGTATATTATTAAGTGAACGCTGCTTGAAAAAGCATTCGGGCAGCAGATAAAATTAATTAAGAATAAAAATAAAATAAATAAAGACATGGGAAAAATTATTGGAATTGACTTAGGAACTACTAACTCTTGCGTTGCAGTATTTGAAGGTAACGAACCAGTAGTTATTACAAACAGCGAAGGTAAGCGTACAACACCTTCAGTTGTTGGATTCGTAGAAGGAGGAGAACGTAAAGTGGGTGATCCTGCAAAACGTCAGGCCATCACGAACCCGAAGAACACAGTGTACAGTATCAAACGTTTCATGGGTGAGACATACGACCAGGTAAGCAAGGAGACAGGACGTGTTCCGTTCGAGGTTGTACGTGGCGACAATAACACTCCCCGTGTTAAGATAAACGACCGTATGTACACACCGCAGGAAATCTCTGCAATGGTTCTCCAGAAGATGAAGAAGACAGCAGAAGATTATCTCGGCGAGGAAGTTAAGGACGCAGTAATCACTGTTCCTGCATACTTCTCAGACTCACAGCGTCAGGCTACAAAGGAAGCTGGTCAGATTGCAGGTCTTAACGTACAGCGTATCGTAAACGAGCCTACGGCAGCAGCCCTTGCTTATGGTGTAGATAAGGCTAACAAAGATATGAAGATTGCGGTATTCGACCTTGGTGGCGGTACATTCGATATCTCAATTCTTGACTTCGGCGGCGGTGTATTCGAGGTTCTTTCTACAAACGGTGATACACACCTTGGTGGTGATGACTTCGACCAGGTAATCATCGACTGGCTGGTTCAGGAATTCAAGAACGACGAAGGTGCAGACCTCTCACAGGATCCGATGGCTATGCAGCGTCTGAAGGAAGCTGCCGAGAAGGCTAAGATTGAGCTTTCAAGCACAACATCTTCAGAAATCAACCTTCCGTACATCATGCCTGTAGGCGGTGTTCCAAAGCACTTGGTAAAGACTCTTACAAGAGCTAAGTTCGAGCAGCTTGCTCACGGATTAATCCAGGCTTGTCTTGCTCCTTGTCAGAAGGCTATGGCAGATGCCAAACTGTCTAACTCTGATATCGACGAAGTAATCCTCGTAGGTGGTTCAAGCCGTATTCCTGCTGTTCAGGACTTGGTAAAGAACTTCTTCGGCAAAGAACCTTCAAAGGGTGTTAACCCCGACGAAGTTGTTGCACTCGGTGCTTCTATCCAGGGTGCCGTCCTCAACAAGGAAGAGGGTGTAGGTGACATCGTACTTCTCGACGTTACTCCTCTGACACTCGGTATCGAGACAATGGGTGGCGTAATGACAAAGCTTATTGATGCTAACTCTACAATTCCTTGTAAGAAGAGCGAGGTATTCTCAACTGCGGCTGATAACCAGACAGAGGTTACAATTCATGTACTCCAGGGTGAACGCCCGATGGCAGCACAGAACAAGAGTATCGGTCGTTTCAACCTTGCAGGTATTGCTCCCGCACGTCGTGGTATTCCTCAGATCGAGGTAACATTCGATATTGATGCTAACGGTATCCTGAACGTTTCTGCTAAGGATAAGGCAACAGGTAAGGAACAGGCAATCCGCATCGAGGCTTCATCTGGTCTTAGCAAGGAGGAAATCGACCGTATGAAGGCTGAGGCTGAGCAGAATGCAGAGAACGATAAGAAAGAGCGCGAGAAGATTGACAAGATGAACCAGGCAGACTCTATGATCTTCCAGACAGAGTCATTCTTGAAGGATAACGGTGATAAGATTCCTGCTGACAAGAAGCCAGGTATCGAGGCAGCTCTCACACAGCTTAAGGATGCTCATAAGAATGGTGACGTTGCAGCAATCGATGCAGCAATCGAGAACCTTAACAAGGTAATGCAGGAAGCAAGCGCACAGATGTATCAGGGTGCTCAGGGTGCACAGGCTGGTCCTCAGGCAGGTCCTCAGGGCGGTGCTCAGCAGAACGCACAGGGCGGCCAGGCTAACGACAAGGATAACATCCAGGACGCTGACTTCGAGGAAGTGAAGTAATTCCGATAAAAATCGATAATCATACATAAATGAATAGCGTGTAGCTCAATGAGTTACA
>JAHHQW010000033.1 GCA_020026195.1 Prevotella sp. | reverse complement strand
TAAATATGGTAAGTAGGCTATTTTTAATTTATTTACATATATATAGTGAAAAATATGATGTATTTAAATAAAAAACAGATATAATGATACTTATAGTTTGCAATACGTTTAAAAATAAGTTAAATATAATATTCTTCTATTCAATATTTTTGCAAAAACTTGACATGGATAGTTAAAATACATATATTTACGGACGTAATCAAATAATTATAAATATTATTATGAAAAAGATTTTATTACCCTTAATTGCATTGCTATTGCTATGCACCGTTTACGTTAGTGCTGACAACGTAACAGTTAAAGAGACGCGCTCTGTTGCCACTGGTAAAATTGAACTTAAAGAAGGTGAACAGTGGAGGGGTTATTTTGATGGAAATTATCAGAACTTACAGTATATAGGTTTTGGTGTTCAGTTTCCATGGCTTCCGATGGATTATGACTGTGCCATAAAGATACCTATGGGTAGGGGGCTTACAATACAGGGTATAAAGTTTCCGTTCAGAAATCTTCAAAACATAACAGATGTAAAGATTTGGCTCTCCCGAAAGCCTTTGGATTTGTCGTATGAAGATGCTGATATTTGTGTACAGGATGTAAGCATTGAGAGTCTCTCGCCTGTAAGTGAAAAAGATAATGGTTATTCCATCAATGAAATAAGATTTAATGAACCTTATAAGATTGAAGGAAATGAAGATATATATATTGGTTATTCGTTCGCTGTACAGGATAATGTAGAGTCTTACGATGTTGAGCCTATTGTTGTAACAAATCGTGACATACCTACAGAAGAGAATGCATTCTTCCTTAACTTTGGCCTTGGCTTTGCAGATTGTGTTGATGCATACTATGGAAATCTTGCAATTCAGGTTCTTACAACTGGTGAATACGAAGGTTGTGACGTGGCTGAAATGGATAACACGTTCGATCAGAAGGTATTTGTAAAAGATGAAGTTAAAGAACTTAAGGCAAAAGTTTACAATAAAGGAAGAAAGCCTATTAAAAGTTTAAGCTATGTCATAATAACTGACGGAGTGGCTAATGAGGAGGCCGAAGTATTTCTTGAAAAAGAAATTGAGCCTATGAAGGGCGTACTTGAATATAATTTCCCATTTGTATGCGAGTCTACAGGTGTACGTGAGGTAAGCATTATGATAACGAAAGTAAATGGTGTTGAAAACAAATTGAATAATACATCAACAGGAAAAGTTGTTATAATTTCAAATAAAGTAAAACATGTTCCTGTATTCGAAGAAATGACAAGTACCCAGAACGGAGCAGCTCCATTCGGTAAGGTAGCTCGTCACAGAGCAAAAGAATATTTTGGAAATGATGCCGTAATGCTTGCTTTCCATGTGGATGTACAGGAACAAGGTCGTGAGCCTATGGAATGTGGTATATACGATAAATTTAAGTATACTTACGATTGGTTCCCCGGAGCACATATTAACAGAAGTATGTTGAATATTCATCCTTATTTCACAACGTGTGAAGTAAGCGAATTTGCTTTGGTAAATACGTTGAAAGATTTTATCAACACTACAGTTTCAGAGGCTGAAATTAAGGTCGAAGGTCTTGTAAGTGAAGATAATTCCAACATTAATGTGACATCTACTACAAAGTTCATGTTCAGTTCGACTGAAAATGATTATGCAGTTGCAGTAATGCTTGTAGCTGACAGTCTTCGTGGTTCTGGTGATGAGTGGATGCAGAAAAATGAACTTGTAGACTATAAGGGAACAGGTTATTTCGAATATGATGAAATGCTTGTAGACTGGATAAATTCTACAGATTTTGTAGAAACATACTATAATGACGTGCCTATTGATGGTAAGGGTATTGATAATGGTATAGAAGGCAGTATTGCAAGTCCTATCGTAGAGAATGAAGAACAGAAATATGATGTCGTATTCGATATTACAAATAACGAACTTGTTCAGAATATTAACAATCTCTCTGTATGTGCAATGCTTATAAATACAAAGACAGGTGTGATAGTAAATGCAGATCGTAAGCCTGTTAAGTTTGCTACATCTATAAGTAATATAAATGCTGACGAAAATGCAAAAATAGAATACTATACGATAGACGGACAGAAAATATCAACTCCTAAGAAAGGTATTGTAATTGTAAAATATCCTGATAATAAGGTTGTAAAGCAGATTATTAAGTAAAGGAAAATGTTCCATTCTTTTACTATATAAGAAGAATTAAAATATATTATGAACCATTGCGATGCCGGTACTTTAGTTGCCGGTATCGCTTTTTAGTATTCGGCACAAAGTCTTCATTTAATTGTTAAATCATATAAGATGTAGAAAAAAAGCAAAAAATTTTGTAGTACGTTTCAAATGGTTTAATTTTGCAATGCAATGGAATACAATATAAAAGATTTTGAGATAATGGCTCCGGTAGGATCGCGAGAGAGTCTTGCGGCTGCCGTAAAGGCTGGTGCCGGTTCAATATACTTCGGTATCGGTCAGCTGAATATGAGGGCGCATTCTGCAAATACGTTTACAATCGACGATTTGAAAGAGATTGCCGCAACGTGTGCAGAGCATGGAATTAAGTCGTACCTCACTGTTAATACTATTATATATGATGGCGACATCGATATGATGCACACCATTATTGATGCAGCTAAAAGTGCAAACATCTCTGCCGTTATTGCCAGCGATGTGGCAGTAATGCAGTATTGTAACAAGGTAGGGCAGGAGGTTCATCTCTCTACCCAGCTTAATATCTCTAACATCGAAGCACTTAAATTTTATTCTCAGTTTGCTGATGTCGTGGTACTTGCGCGTGAGCTTAACATGGACCAGGTGGCTGCGATACATAAGGCAATTGTAGAAGAGAACATCTGCGGACCTTCGGGCAAGCAGATTCGTATTGAGATGTTCTGTCACGGTGCTCTCTGTATGGCTGTGAGCGGAAAGTGTTACATGAGTCTTGACAATGCCGGACGCAGTGCCAACCGCGGAGAATGCATACAGGTATGCCGCCGTTCTTACATTCTGACAGATGCTGAGACAGGTACAGAACTTGAGATAGACAATAAATACATAATGTCTCCGAAGGACCTTAAGACAATACGCTTTATTGACCGTATGATGAAGTCGGGTGTACGCGTGTTTAAGATTGAAGGTCGTGCCCGTGGTGCCGAATATGTGCAGACCGTATTAGGCTGTTACAAGGAGGCAATACAGAGTGTAATTGACGGAACATTTACAGAAGAAAAGAAAGATGCATGGGACGAACGCCTAAAGACAGTGTTCAACCGTGGATTCTGGGACGGATATTACCAGGGACAGAAACTCGGTGAGTGGAACAAACATTACGGAAGCTGCGCTACAGAAAAGAAAGTGTACGTTGGTCCGGTAATGAAATACTTCAGCAAACTTGGTGTTGCTGAGATAAAGGTTGATGCCACACATTTTGACAAGGGCGACAAACTCCTTATCACTGGTCCGACAACAGGTGCAATGTATCTTGATGCCGACCTGATAATGTATAACGATCATCCTGTTGACCGCGCAGAAAAGGGACAGCGCATATCTATTAAAGTACCCGACAAGGTACGTCCCAACGATAAGTTCTTTAAGATAGAAAAAACTAACTTTGAATAATGACAATAAACGAAATACAAGACGAGGTAATTGAAGAATTTTCTGATCTTACCGACTGGATGGACAAATATCAGCTGCTTATCGACATGGGCAGCGAACTTGAAGTACTCGACGACAAGTATAAGAACGAATCAAATCTTATTGACGGATGTCAGAGCCGTGTGTGGGTGCAGGCAGATTATGTAGACGGTAAGATAATACTTACTGCCGACAGCGATGCACTTATCGTAAAGGGTATCATATCACTCTTGGTTCGTGTTCTCAGCGGACATACTCCTACAGAGATTGCCGAAACAGAACTTTACTTCATTGATAAGATTGGATTAAAGGAACATCTCAGTCCCACACGCAGCAACGGTCTGTTGGCAATGATAAAGCAGATTCGTTTCTACGCATTGGCTTACAAGGCAAAAGAAGAGGCATGAGAAAACTTAGAATCACGGAGATGAACCGTCTCTCCGTAGACGAATTTAAGGAGTCGCACAAACTGCCGTTGGTCGTAGTGCTCGATAATGTACGCAGTCTGTACAATGTGGGCAGCGTGTTCCGCACTTCCGATGCCTTCCGTATAGAGAAAGTTGTACTCTGTGGCATAAGCGCCTGTCCTCCCAACAACGAAATTCATAAGACCGCGTTAGGTGCAGAAGACAGTGTAGACTGGAAGTTTTACGAGGACACCATGGATGCCGTTAAAGACCTGCACGAAGAAGGATACTTTATATATTCCGTAGAACAGGTTACAGACAGCACCAAACTTCAGGATGCACCGATTGACAGTACGAAGAAGTATGCCGTAATCATGGGAAACGAGGTAAAAGGCGTGCGTCAGGACGTAATAGATGCCAGTGACGGATGTCTTGAGATACCGCAGTTTGGTACTAAACATTCCATGAATGTGTCGGTGACCGCAGGTATCGTTATATGGGAAATGGCCCGCAGAATGATACTCTCAAAGTAAGACTACAGACAGGTTAATTTATATATAGGCTTATCGCATCAGTGTGATAAGCCTTTTTTGTATTTAATAATCTATAAAAATAGAGGCGTAGCGGCAAAATGATTTTGAAATCTCAATTTTATTTCGTTTCTTTGTGGATATAACTAAATACCTGAGATTATGGAAAAAGGTAAAAAAACGGGTAAGAAACGTTTATCAAAGAAAGAACTTACCAGACAGATAGAGGATTTGTTCGTAACACATCCCGCTGAAACATTAAGCTTAAAAGACATATTCAGAATACTTCATATAACAACTCATCCGGTAAAGATGCTTGCTGTAGATGTCCTTGAAGATATGGCATGGTGCGATTATCTTATCAAGGTCAGCGACAGCTCTTTCAAACTTAATAACAAGGGACAGGTGCAGGACGGAGTGTTCTATCGTAGAAATAACGGAAAGAACGTGTTCATTGCCGATGATGGCGGAGAACCCGTATTTGTTGCCGAACGTAACTCTATGTTCGCTCTCAATGGCGACAAGGTCCGCGTATCGTTTCTTGCTCGTGCCCGCAACCATGAGCGCGAGGCGGTAGTAACGGAGATTCTGGCAAGAGGAAAGAATACATACGTCGGAAAACTTAAGGTCATGAAGAGTCTGGCGTTCCTCATTACGGAGAGTAACATCTTCGTTCACGATATCATTATACCGAAAGAAAAGCTCAAGGGCGGTAAGACAGGCGATAAGGCTGTTGTTAAGATTACCAAATGGCCCGATGAAGATGACAAGACTATAATAGGCGAAGTTGTAGACGTACTCGGAAAGGAAGGCGATAACGATGTGGAAATGAATGCAATCCTTGCACAGTACGATCTGCCTTACGTATATCCTAAGAATGTTGAGGCTGCTGCAGAGAAATTTGACGGTAAGATAACCGAAGCTGATCTTAAGGAACGTGAGGATATGCGCGATGCCATCACATTTACTATCGACCCGAAGGATGCGAAAGACTTTGACGATGCTCTCTCATGCCGCCGCCTTGATAACGGACTGTGGGAGATTGGCGTTCATATTGCCGATGTCTCGCATTATGTTACCGAAGGAAGCGTGATAGACAAAGAGGCATACAACCGTGCTACGAGTGTGTATCTTGTAGACCGCACCGTACCAATGCTGCCGGAGCGTCTGTGTAACTTCGTATGTTCGCTGCGCCCGGATGAAGAGAAACTCTGTTACAGTGTTATCTTCGTGATGGATGAGGATGCGATGATTCGCGACTGGCATTTAGCTCATACGGTGGTAAAGAGTAACCGCAGGTTTGCTTATGAGGAAGTTCAGCAGATATTGGAAGACAATGGCGTTGTAGACGGAACAGGCGAACCTGCTCCGAAACCTGCTGACGGAAAATATCGTGGAGAATATGCTGAGGAGATTGTGACGCTCGACCGTCTGGCAAAGGCACTGCGTAAGCAGAGATTCAAGAACGGCTCGGTAAACTTTGACCGCGAGGAACTGCATTTCGATGTTGATAAGGACGGAAAGCCGCTGCGCTGCTATTTCAAGAAATCTAAGGATGCTAACAAACTTATAGAGGAGTTCATGCTCGTTGCCAACAAGACTGTTGCAGAGTGGGTGGGAAATCCTCCTAAGGGAAAGAAACCGAAGGTTCTGCCTTATCGTGTACACGATGTTCCTGATCCAACTAAACTTGAGAATCTGCGTCAGTTCATTAATCGTTTCGGATATAAGGTTAAGACAACTGGTACGAAGTCGGCTATATCGAAGAGTATTAACAAACTCATGGACGACATCAATGGTACAAATGTTCAGAAACTCATCGAGACTGTTGCTCTGCGTGCCATGATGAAGGCTAAATACACTACCAACAACATCGGACACTATGGTCTGGCATTCGATTACTATACACATTTTACCAGTCCTATACGTCGTTATCCTGACCTTATGGTACACCGTCTGCTTACACGTTATCAGCAGGACGGCCGCAGTGCAAGCCAGAGTCATTATGAAACTATGTGCGAGCATTGTAGCGACCAGGAGGTTCTGGCACAGAATGCCGAACGCGACAGCATCAAGTATAAGATGGTAGAATTTATGGGCGATAAACTCGGAAACGTATATGAGGCTCATATCAGCGGCGTAACATCATTCGGAATTTATTGCGAGATAGATGAGAACCACTGCGAGGGACTTGTTCCGATGCGTGACCTTGATGATGATTATTACGAGTTTGACGAGCGTAACTACTGTCTTGTAGGAAAGCATAAGCACAACAGATATCGTCTTGGTGATGCAGTACGCATTAAGGTTGCTGCTGCTAACTTGGAGAAGAAACAGCTTGACTTTGCTCTTGCTGACAGCGAGAATAAGAAACGTAAGTAATATCCATAAAAAATAACTGATGAGGCTGAACTACTGAATGATGTACGTTTAGCCTCATTTTTTATTTATAATAATGAGTAAAAATATCTCTAATGTGAATATTTTTAACTCCAATATTTGCTTATTTCTAATCAACAAATGTTCTGTACGAAATAAGCAATTTTAAAAAGTTGGAAAAACAACTGCTTTTTACTTCTGTCACTATGTTTGTTAGTTGTTGCAACTATGTTTCCAAACTTTTGTAACTACGTTTATAAGTTCGTGTCATGACGCCAGCAAACTAACATACGTATGTTTCTTTGCTGATATATGTGTGTTTCTAAACTTTCACACGTGAGTTTACCTGTAAACAGACTTGTTTTTTTGAAAAGCATAGTGTTTTGGCAATATTTCCATGCTGTAACGCTCTGAAAATATAGCCAAAACCATGTTTCTAATACCGTTACGAATTTTTTAGAGAAAAATATGCAGTTATAAAAATATCATATTTAACATAAATAATACGCACCCGTAAGTCATTGCAAAGACTGCCGTAATTTTAATCTTTATCATTTAAGATATGGCACATGTGCGATGCATATCCGTTATGACGGAACCATCTGTGAGCCCAGTTAGGAACCATGAATACCAGTCCTGTGGCTTCATCCTCGTGTGGAGCGCAGTCAAGCTGATTTCCGATTATACTGCTGGCTTCGTTTACAGATGTTCTGCAATCCTCTGCAATTGCTTCTCTGAGCAGTGCGTACGTTATGTCTCTGATCATACTTGTAGTTACGCATTTATTACGCACGGCATCAGCAGTAGACGACTGATTAAGCAGGATATTTCGCAGCTGAGCAACAGAAGGAGCCTTGATAACAGGTCCGAGACGCAGTCCCCAGAAACAATATTCTCCGTTTACGCGGTACATCTGAAAGCCGTGCGCAGTATTGCGTGAATTACATTCTTCGACGTACTGTCTTACTACATGATGTGTAATCTTTCTTTCCAGTTCCGGGATAATAGGATGATGTCTTAGCTGTCCGTAACTATATCGTTCTCCATTGATACCTCCGTTTCCACTTGGTATGTCCGTATCTGACACTTCGCATGCTTCGATATGGAGCATAGAAGCAGCACATGGATAATCAGGATTGTCTGTAACGAAATTGTTCATAGTATAAAATTATTTACCGTGTCATTATTTAAGTGGCATAAAGAAAATGCCTGACTGAAAGTTTATATATAGAAAACGGACCTTCCGTAATCCTATTGTACAGAAGGTCCGTTAATTATGATGTGTTACTTCCTATTTAGAAAGTTTCTTAAATTCTTTCTTAGCCTTCTTTAGCTGTTTGCAGAAAGCCTTGTTGGTGTGCAGGCGTGCTACAACTCCGGCAGCTACGATACGTCCGGCATCAACGTCGCTCTGATAATGGAAACCACTTATTACACGACTCTGTCCCATGTCGTATCCGCGTTTCAGAATCTCATCCTGACGGTCGGGATTTACTTCTGCAAGAACAAGAGCAACAGCCCATCCCATTGCAGTATGTCCCGAAGGAAACGAACCGTTGTTTGCAAGAATCTTTTCTTCCTCTGGTAACTGTGTGGGTTCGTTGAAGTAAGCAAACGGACGTTTGCGCATGTAATGCTTCTTGGCATGACGTGTGGATAAGTCGCCGGCATCCTCTTTCATGTGAACGATGAGAGTGAATATCTCAGGAGTCTTTTCTAACGAAATCTCTGTTCCGAATGCTTCCGAAAAATCCTCTGCCAGGTAATCATTACCCCACAGGGCATCCTTTATGGCACGTTCGCCACGCGGAGTGTTACGCAGAGCTTTGCCACGCTCATACTGTTCTTTGTCGTATGCAAAGTGGGCACTGTTCTCTGTCGGAGGCGGCGGAAGCAGTTTATAGCTGTCGGCTACCTCGTCGATGGTGAGATAATAGTTTGGTATATCTGTGCCGTGATCCTTGTTGTTCTGTGCCGATGCACATATTGCAGCAGACAGAAGTAAAACAACAGAAAATCTTCTTAATTTCATATCGCGCTATAATATGTTTATTTGTTAAGTGAGAACTTCATACTGAGTCCGAAGTCACTTGTCGTTGTCGGGTAACTGTTACTGCTAAGAAGCGGAGTGTTGGTCTGACGGTCATAGTAGAAACTCATTGTGAGAATCTTTGACATCTGATAATCCGCCATGAATGAAAGTTTCATAGCCTTGTTACCGCTGCTTGCAGAACTTATCATAGAACTGATGTCGCGTGAGATTGCAGCCTGCTTACGGAAAGAGAAGTCGAGACGCAGGTTCAGCGAACTGTTGAATCCGTTCTTACGATTATTCTTCGTATTGGTCGAAGCATTTTCAGAAGGTCTCTTCTTTACGTGCTTCTTCTTCGGTGCAAACGGATTGAAGTTGTTTATCTTGTAACCAAGTCCTACAACCCAGTCGTTACTCATTGTCTCGTTTATCTGTACACTCGTCATACTCAGGTTTAGAACCCTTGTCTTACGATATTCCAGCTTACATGTAAGATCGTTGTGCAGAGTTACATCAACACCAAGTAACGGAGAGAAAGCCTCGTTGATACTTACCATACTGATGTTGTAACGGCTGCTTGGTATAGGATTGCCTGTTGCAGCATCGCTGACGAAACCACGTCCGTCCATGTATTCGTGATAAGTATTGAATGTAGAGTATGCGCCTATGGCATAAATACTCTTATATCCGTGGTTGATGTTTATGCTCTTGAAGTGGTCGCGTATCCATGGCAGTTTTGACAATCCGCTGTAACGAACGTTCCAGTTAGGCAGAACCTTTGCCAGGGTGGG
Source organism: Prevotella sp. (assembly GCA_020026195.1). Lineage (GTDB taxonomy): Bacteria > Bacteroidota > Bacteroidia > Bacteroidales > Bacteroidaceae > Prevotella. Next base: position 17,154 of record JAHHQW010000033.1, on the reverse strand, counting down.
GAACAGAGAAAGCGAACTACCCATGTTGGTATAAGCCTTGAGGAATGCCGGAATCATAACGTCGGCACTGTACTTGTTTACTGCTCCGTATTCGGGATTGAAGACTTCACCTGCGTGAGTTGTTCCTTCAGGATATTTTGTTCCTGCGTAAGAGTTCTCGACACGCTGGCGGAATCCGTCGAGAGATTTACAGAACTTCTCGAATGAAGCCGACTTGAAACCATTGTTGGCATTACCCATACCTTCGAATGCAGTCTTAAGACTTATGGTAGTCATGTTAAGACTTCCGCTTTCTGTTGTCGGGCAGCCTTCGTACATATACTGTATGCTGCGTGCCTTGTTACGTGAATGACTTGCAGTAAGGTCTATCTTGAAATCCTTAACTGGTTCGAGAGTTACTCGAATCTGAGTGTTTACCATTCCGTTTGTGGTAGCAGGAGTAGCAACGCTGTCGTTCATCATGAGCCAGTTGTGTTCCATTGCCTTGTCGATGTACGAGTCACCTATCATACCGAATGCGAAGTCGAGACCTGGTGAGAGAATATCACCGCCGCGCTGTCCGAAGGCATCGCCAATCTGAGGCATGAATCCCGGCAGTGACATAGAGTACTGGTTGCGGTAAGATATGTTTATCTTACGTACAGACATCAGTCCTCGTGCAATACACTGCATGGTCTTGTACCATCCCTTATTGTCCAGAGGTTCGAGTGCGCTCACAGTAACCTTAACCTTTGTAAGTGTATCAACGTTAGATATGATGCGCAGTGTGTTCTTGTCCTTCTTCTTATATTTAAGTTCGAACGATTTACCATCCTGAGTCTTTGCAGAAACTACTATACGGCGTGTGTTCTTGCCATGGCGCAGTTCTATAACGGTGTCAGGTCGGATGGAAATTTCCTGTTCGTAGACATTCTTTTTCTTCTTCTGTTTCTCCTTATTCTTATCGTCATCCTTACCATTCTTTCCTGACATAGCTTTTTTACGCTCTTCGTCACGTTTCTGTTTCTTAAGACGATTGAACTCGTTTGATACGTTGTTACGTTTAGGAGACTTGTTGAAACGATCGTTAGCCTTCTTTAGGAACGGAATATGATTGTAGAGACGTTCCAGGTTGAATGTACCGTTTATGTTAATGTCACGGTTACTTACGATTGTATTGCCGAGACTTGTACCGTCGTCAAGTTCAGAACCACGTGTCCAGTTATATGTGGCATTGTAGTTAGCCGAAGTATTAATCCAGTCGAAGATAGGTATAAGGTTCAGCGGCAGCATGTACGAAGCAGAGAATGTCTGATTGTAATCCAGAGGACGTCCCATGTGCTTAATGCTGGTCCATACAGAATCCTTCCATGCAGAATATGCATCGGGATAAAGATCTTTGTTGATAGGAGTGTAAGGTTCTTCGATCTGAGCATGAGTAGCAGAAGAGAAGTTCATGTGCAGGGTACGTGTAAGGTCCCAGCGTATTGAGAAATCTCTGTTCCAGAGGAACTGCTCACTGAATGTCAGAGGCAGGGCCTGTCCGCCAAGGTCTTCCATGTCGCGTTCCTGCAACTCGTAATAGTTACGTGTAATCTCAGTGTTGAAAGATACGTTCTGCGGCAGGTAGTTTATGCCGAAACGTTTAAGGATTGTCCACCATTTGCTCTTTCCCTTAATGAGTTTCTTGAACGGCTCGAATGTCTTGTATACCGGAGTATAAGAGTAAGAGAATGCTCCTCGCCAGTTGTCCTCATTCTCATAGACTGTAGTAACACCGCTCTTATGGCTGTGGTTGTGACTGTAAGAGAATGTAAAGTTTGCGGGGTCGTATGGCATCGGGTGTCCCTTAGTCTTAATACCAACATTAACGTTAGAAAGAGAGAAACTTGTGTTTGTCACTTTCTGTACGGCAATGCTCTCGATAGAATCCCTCTCATGTCCGTTGGCTGCTGCATCAAGAGCATCCTGGAGTTCCATATCGGTATCCATCGGGTTGTATTTAGGACGTGTCTCTTCTTTTGTTATAGAATAGTAAAGAGGAGCCGAAACCTTAGCCTTGTCGGGGAAGAACTTTCCAAGTTCTAAGTTTGCCGTTACACTGTATGTCTTGTAATCGTCCTTAGATCTCTGCATTACACCCTCTTCAAGTCCGCCGAAACCTTCGGTAATCATCTTACCAGTTACGTTGAACGAACCGACATCAGAAAGCTGCATGTTGAGAGTACCCTGTGCGGCCCAGCCGCCATCGTTTCTAAAGTCGAGAAGACGAAGTTCATTGACCCATACTTCACCTGACTTAAGTTCGCCCGACTTATTGCGGACACCGATTATCATGGTCTTGACTTCACCGAGAGTAGGATTACCTACAATACTAATCTTGTTGTTTGGCTTATCTTCGTCGTAAGCACTGTATTCTGCAGCAAATGATGCTGCTCCGGTAGCCTTAGCCTTGTTACGTTCCTTCTTCAGTCTTGTGAATACACCGAGGTCGATGTCAAGCATATTATCCTCAGGCCATACAATTTTCTTGTCGGCTGTAGAATACTTGTTGTAGGTACCTGCGGGTGTAAGTTTCAGAGGAATTTCGTATTCGTAGTAGTTGTTCTTATAGTCACTACCGAGACGTACGAACAATGCCAGCTGATTATCCTGCAAGTCACATGTGTTGGGTTCCAGTGTATTGGCATGTACGAACATCTGCATGCGCTTGTACTGACGGATGTCGATGGTAGAGTTCTTATAAACAGCCTTTGACTCACCAGTACTGAGGTCCTTTACCAGAATATTAAGAGCCTGTTCGTTATCCTCTACAAGCTGAGGCTGTGTAGGATCCTGACCGCGGCGTATGCCTGGAGGAAGGATATAGTTTACAGGAGTCTTGTCACCATTCTCTTCGATGTTTACTGCTGAAACGTTGATAGTACCAGTCTCTGCTGAAGAAGTGAGCTGCTGGTTATATACTCGCCAGTCACCACGAACAAGGTCGAGACTTCCGAAACGCATTACGATAGGTTTCTTGAAGTTTGTGAGGAACATACGCATGAAGCGAACAGATGTAAGTTCGTTAATGCCGCCGACACGGTCTTCGTACTCGTTAAGAGGAATACGGAACTGATACCATGTGACAGTTGCCTTTGTTCCGTCGCGCAATGTACGAGATGCGATACGTTTGTCTACGATGTGGTTCTGACCAACGACCATGTCCTCAGGACGAATACTTACGTGATACTGATAATATTTTTCGTATTCGTTAAGAGTATAGTCCTGGTTTATATCCTCGACATCAGGAGATGTCTTGTAAGAAGTATCATATTTCTCGTTACGATTATTGCTGTCAGGAGAGTTTCCCTGAGGATTGTTGATGCGTTTGTAACGTTCAAGGATAGAAAGTTTAATCTCATCGAAATCCTTACCACGGAAGTAATGATAGTCGTCGTTTGCAGGGTCGTTCATCAGAGAGTCGAACACTTCGGGTGCAACCTTGCCCTGAATCTGAGTAAGGAACTCCTTATAAGCACCGAACTCACGTTCTTCTTCATCGGTAAGACCGTTGAAACCAACGTCCTGTTTAGCACGCGAACCATCAGTTGTGGCAAAAGCATAAGTAACGTTAGCCTGTGTAGGTATCTTACCCCACTGTGTTGTGGTGAAATAATTGTTGCCGTCTACAGGCATTCCGCTCTCGAAGAATTTCTTACCATCGCGAAGCACATCCTCGCTCACATCACCTAAGTTGATGTAGAAGTCACCACCATATTCAGCAGCATCGGCCTGCTCGTTAGTGTAGATGAACGGATCGAGCATCCAGAACTCGATATATTCAATGTTTGCTGCCTGGAAGTCACTTACGTCAAGTTTACGCATCATACCTCCCCACTTGTCGCGTGTCTCATCAAACTGTCCCTTTGCATTAAGCATTGGGTTAAGGTTGTAAGGACCACGTTCTGCGGGATAGAATGCGAGGTTAAGAATAGGAAGTGTAGCTGTAGCTCCGTTATAACTGCTCTGGTCGCGGTTTGGATAAAGCTCGTTTACATAAATCTCACGCACATAATGGTTAGAAAGCTGCTTGAGGTCACTCTTGATATGACTCGGAGTCAGCGAACTGCTGCGGCGTGTGAACAGAGGGTCGATGTTATACCATGCAAGGAGAGAACGATTGTATCCGCTCTTTACAGTACTCTTGTCCTTATATTCGGGGAACATGGTAGGAATACTTGATATAATCCATGACGACGGAGTAGAGACGTCAATCTTACTCTTAGTGTTCTCGAAGTCATCTATGTATGAAGCATTGTCCTGTGTTCCGTGACTCTTGCCTGCAATAAGCTGTGCAAACTCACCTGTGAACTGAATAGTAGACGGTGCGGTACAGTGAAGGAACGGAATCTTATCGAGCATGTTTGTGAGCCACTGACTCTCCTTTGTCCAGTTGATGCCTACACCCCATAGTGTATTATTGAGAGGTTCGGCACCCATGGCAACCTTTGTGGTGAGCGACTGCTCGGAAAGATGCTGTATGGTACCGGTAAGCTGTAGGTTCTTTGAGAAATCATATTCCCAGTTAAGTCCTAACATCGTCTTTCGCTGCTGTCCGAAATCTGTGTTACTTTCAAGACTTACGTTGATAGGTGTGCCGGCATCCACAATACTCTGATTAAGGATTGTAACCTCACCAGCAGAATAGTCTACGCTATAGTCGGAACCTTCGATAAGCGTCACGCCACCGGCAGTGACAATAACCGATCCCTGAGGAACATTGTATGCACCGAGAGAAATGACATTCTCTGATGTACCGCGGTACTGACCCGTAATGATGTACTTGTTCTTCTCAGCAATCTGTTTGGCTACTGTTTTTGTAGAGTCGTAAAGCTGATAGAAACTATATTTCTCTGCCTTTTCGGGAGCAACGCCGCTCTTTATAAGTCGGTTGTACATATAATCACCGAAAGGTTCAGCCTCGGGGAAGAACACACGTCCGTCTGAAACGGTGTAGCCCGGCACAAAGTCGAAATAACCGTTAGGATGCGGATGGTTGTTATTGTCCAGACGGTCGGCACCGAGCAGGCGTATGATAGTCTGGTCCTTTATCTGTTGTTCGGGGATGTATGATACATATACACCTGTAGTGTCGCTCTGATATTTAACATCAAGACGGAACTTGGTTTTCTCTATTGACGAAGCCAGATAATAAACGTTCTTCATCATGAGGTCCCAGTTGCCCTGCTGAGGATTATTGTTCGTGTTCTTAAGTGACTTAACAAAAAGAGCTTTCTTTACATCTGTGACGTCAGAAGCAAATTCACCAACCTGATAAGTTACGCCGCCGTAAGTATATTCGTAAGCCACGGCAAGCACCTGGTCGGTCTGAAGTCCTGTCTTAAGAGATACATATCCTAAGGAATTGTTTACCTTATATTCAGAAGATGAAAGCAGACGTGCGCTTTCAAGTTTTTCGTAATCGGTACCACCTGCGAAGTTGGGAATACCGTCGAATACCGTACTCGTCTGGTTGATGTCACGGGCAGCATCGTAAGTGCTTGTCATCGAACTATATTCGGTATTGGCGTTATTGCTTGGTACAGGAGAACCAGTAACCGACCACATATCATTAGATACGCTGATGTTCTCGCCAAGGTCGGTGAGGGCAATAATGTTACGTGTGTTTGTAGTATTAGCCGACTTGTTAGTAACCCAAATTTCAACACGGTTGATAGTTATACCAGTCGTAATGTTAGGCAGAGTCTTCATTGACTCGTCGTACTTGTTGCGGAAATACTGTGAAAGGAAGAAGTGACGGTTTTCTTCGTAATCGGCTACGTTTATTTCGTAAGGTGTCAGCTGAACACCGCCCTGTGAAGAAACACTCTTAGATGAAGACTTCTTCTGAGAAATAACAGTCTGTAACTTTAACTTACCAAACTGCATGTCGGTACGAATACCAAACAGCGAACTTGCACCCTTGATAAGTGAAGAAGAAGCCGGGAACGATACGTTACCCACTTCGACTAATTTGATTATCTCGTCTTCTTTACCTTCATACTTTAACTTAAGGTTCTGAGCATCAAAGTCGAAAGTAGCATCGGTGTTATAGTTAAGGTTCATGTTAACCTTGTCGCCAACCTTTCCGTTTACGTGAAGATTTATCTTCTCGTCAAAATCCATTGTGGTTGTCTTACGGTTACGGATAGGGAGTGAAGGATTATCAATTTTTTTAAGTGTAGCACCAAATTTAAGTTCGGCAGTACCCTGAGTCTTAACCCTTACACCGCCGGGACCGAATATCTTTTCGGCAGGACCAAGGTCGAAGTGCATGTCGGTGAAAGAGAATTTCTCCTTACCTTTAGCCTTAATTATTTCATCGTTTTTGTTTCTGAAGTATTTGTTAAACTCCTGTTTCTCGCTCCATTTGCGATATTCCTCAGGAGTCATCATAATAGGTGTGCCTACATAAGAATCACCCGACTTAGAACCAATGATATACATATTCAGTGTATCATTGTACTCTACAGTCTGCTTTAAGTTCTCCGGTAGATTAAGGTCTGTGGCATTCTTGGTAAGGTCTTCGTCGGTTACCGGAATGATGCGCTGTATCTTCCAACGCGGATGCAGAAGAGAATCAGGAATAGAATCGGAGTTGGAATCTAACTTAGGCTGAGCCTTTATGTTCTTTTTTCCATCTTTCTTATCTTTTTTATTGTCATCTCCATTCCTGTTATCCTTGTCATCATCGTCAGGCATCATAGCACTGCGTACCGAAAGGGGCGCAATAATTCTTCCCGATATACCCAAGAAGTTAATACCGAGAAGTATTATGATTGTTATGACAAACTGTTTCAGATGTTTCATTTAATTTGCTTTAATGCTCTCTTCACTACCTCTTCGACTGTAAGCGAAGGATCCTCCTTAAGGATTGCATTGACAGTCTTTGTTGTAGGAACGGGGGCGAACCCTAACATGGTAAGAGCGCCGATGGCTTCTTTCTTAACTTCGTCGTCAATCTGTACTGCAACAGGTCTGACATCTTCAGGCGTGAAGTCACCCATGTCAGAAGATCCAATCTTATCCTTAAGTTCTACAATGATTCGCTGTGCAGTTTTCGGACCTATACCCTTGACGTTCTTAAGAAGTTTTACGTCGGACTGTGAAATAACGGCACACAGTTCTCTTACCGACATTTCAGAGAGAATGGTTCGTGCTGTGTTTGCACCAATGCCGCTTACGCTGATAAGCATCGTAAACATCTCTCTCTCAGCCTTATCAAAGAATCCGAAAAGGGCATAGGCATCTTCTCTTACGTTTTCGTAAATATAAAGTTTGCCCTCTTTCTTTCCTTGTAATTTGGAGAATGTATTTAATGAAATATTTATGCCATAGCCTACACCGTTGGTCTCGATTACGGCAAATGTGGGTATAAGTTCAGTTACCTCACCTCTTATGTACTCTATCATTTCTCAGTCTCAATTAATAAAGCAGTAACAAACCTTGCTTATTTGTTAACAGCTTCTTCGAATTTATCAAGAAGCCATTTCTTTTGTTCCTCGATTGTGATATTGCTGTTGTCAAGAACTACTGCATCTTCTGCCTGTCTCAGCGGACCGACCTCACGGTGTGTGTCGATGTAATCGCGTTCCTGAACATTCTTGAGTATATCGTTGAAATCAACAGTCTCGCCCTTAGCAGTAAGTTCGTCGTAACGGCGCTGTGCCCTTACTTTTGCCGATGCAGTTACAAAAATCTTAAGTTCCGCATCAGGGAATATTACGGTTCCGACATCTCTGCCGTCCATTACTACACCCTTGTCGCGTCCCATTTGTTTCTGCTGTTCTACCATTACTTTTCTTACAAACGGTATGGCTGCAATATAGCTTACTCTTGACGATACTTCCATAAGGCGTATCTCGCTTTCAACACATTCTCCGTTAAGGTATGTGTCGGGGCGGCCTTTCTCAGGATTGAAACGGAATGAAATGTGGATATCGTCCATTTTCTTTTCAAGAGCCTCTTCGTCAACTTTATTATTGCTGTCAAAGATGCCGTTGCGCATGGCATAAAGAGTTACGGCACGGTACATCGCACCAGTGTCGATATATACATATCCTGTAGCCTTGGCAAGATCTTTTGCCATAGTACTTTTACCACATGATGAATGACCGTCGATTGCTATTGTTATTTTTTTCATTGCTTATTAAGTTCTATAGTGTGTAAGCCACGTTAATGGTGAGTGACGATGACGAAACGTGATATTTAGCGTATGCCAGCTGCATCTTGAAACGTTCAAGCTGAAGTCCGCCTCCGAGACTGATTCCTGCTCCGTGAGAGCTTTCGTCGTCTTCACCGCCTTTTATCTTCATTTCATTAGCACGTCTGAAATTATATCCGCCGCAGAGGTAAATAGAACGTGATAGAATAACGTCTAATCCCGCAACGAAATGACTTAGAAATTTATCGTATTTGTGATTAAGTCCCACCATCGTTAATGATATACGAAACGGAGCACGTTCAATCTTCTTAGTAACACCGATACAGATGTCGGTAGGAATCTTGTCATATTCTTCGTCGTAAGCTTTTATCTGACCGCCAAGGTTCTTGACAACGGCAGAAAACGACCATTCTGTATCAGGATTGTAATAGTTAAGTCCGAGGTCTACGCCTGCCGCATACGAATCATATCCTCCGATATAAGAAGAAATGAAACGGCCGGTGATGCCGCCTGTTAAGTTCTCTGCAAGCAGATAGGCGAACGAACCAGATATTGAAATGTCACGTGCAGAGAATTCTCCCATGATGTTACCTTCAGAAGTAGTTTCTTTCATCTTACCATAGTCGATAAAACGTGCTGAAGCGGCTGCCATACCACGCTTACCTGCTGCCATTGTGAATGTTGCCCCCATGCAGTTGGAACTTTCCATATAGTGCATGTATTGCAGACCGAGACTTCTGTCGCTTACTGAATAAAGGAGTGCCGGATTATGTGTAGTCAGTGATGGATCGTCTTCAATGATGGTGATGTTTTCTCCGCCCAGGCCTGCTACATGAGCGCTTAAAGGAAGGCGAAGAAAATTATATGCGGTTTTACCCTCCTGTGCCTGTGTACTTAAGGCAAAGAGCACCAACAAAAGTGTAAAAACGTTTTTTTTCATCTGTTTTATACTAATTTATGGGCAAAGATACACCTTTTTTCAATTATCTGCGTTATTTTTGTAGCACTATGTGGTACGCACTCTGCCATATTCAGTATTATAACGTATAAAATATCGTTTTATTGAAAAATAGAAAATGGAAATTAAAAAATCACCAAAAGCCGATTTGGAAAGGAAGAAACCTATATGGTTCTTAGCTGCTTTGGTGATTAATATTTCTGTATTTGTGGCTGTACTTGAATGTTCGCCTTCAGGTACAGAATCACCATCGGCAGAGGACTTTGCAAAGAGCATGGAAAACATAACTGAAACTACTGAGATGATTGCTGCTGAAGAAGCCGTTCCCGAACTTCCAGAAAAAGAAATCATTAAAGAAAGTACCGTTAGCGAAGAAATAGAAGTGGTGGATGAGGTCAGTGTGACCGATACTCCGCAGCCTGTCGTAGGAACGGGAAAAGACTCTGTAGTTGTTCCCAGTAACAACAAAGAGGATAAGCCTATAGAACGTGAGGATGTTATAACTGACTTAAAACTTCTTGAAGAACTGCCAAGTTACCCGGGTGGTATGTCTAAGTTCGTAAGGTGGCTTACAGAAAATCTGAAATATCCGCAGCAGGCTAAAAAAGTAAAGTTGCAGGGACTCGTTATGGCGTCGTTCGTGATAGGTACGGACGGCAGTATAAGCGAGCTAAGCATCGTAAGACCTCTTTCTAAGGAATGTGACGAGGAGGTTCTCAGAGTGCTCGGTATGATGCAGAAGTGGACCCCGGGTAAAATGAAAGGAAAACCATGCAAGACATTGTTCTGCATTCCTGTTGAATTTAAACTATAATTGATTATATACTATGTTATCAGCAAACGAAATTTTAGCAAAAGTAAATGAGTACTTGGATAATATGAAGTACGACCGCCGTCCGGCAAGTCTTTACGACCCTGTGAAGTATGTTCTGTCGATGGGGGGCAAACGTATACGCCCGACACTGATGCTTCTTGCTTATAATCTCTATAAAGAAGATCCCGAAAAAATTCTTTCATCGGCCTGTGCCCTTGAAACATATCATAATTACACTCTGCTGCATGATGACCTTATGGACAATGCTGATGTAAGACGCGGCAAACCTACTGTTCATAAGAAGTGGAATGCTAACAAAGCAATTCTTTCAGGTGATTCTATGCTCGTACTCTCTTATCAGCGTATGCTTCAGTGTGATGCAAAACATATTAAGAGGGTATTGGATCTCTTTACAGAAACTGCTCTTGAAATCGGAGAAGGACAGGAATATGATATGACTTTCGAAACTCGTAATGATGTTTCTGAAGATGAGTATATTGAAATGATTCGTCTTAAGACAAGTGTCCTTCTTGCATGTGCTGTAGAAATAGGCGCAATACTGGCTGATGCTCCTGAAGAAGATACTAAAAATCTGTATAAGTTTGGTGAGCAGATGGGACTTGCATTCCAGTTGCAGGATGATTATCTGGATGTATATGGTAATCCTGAAATATTTGGAAAGGCAAATGGTGGTGACATAGTTTCTAACAAGAAGACTTATATGCTTATCAATGCTTATAATCATGCTGATAAACAGCAGTATGCTGAGCTTAAGAAATGGCTTGAAAATACTGAATGTGATGAAAAAGATAAGATAGAAGCAGTAACAAAACTTTACACGGAGATAGGCGTTGATAAACTGGCTGAAAAGAAAATTGCGGAGTATTTTGCAAAGGCCGAAGAATATCTTGCTAAGGTAAATGTACCTGCTGAACGTAAGCAGATCCTTGCAGAGTATACACAGAAAATGATGAAAAGAAAATACTAATCCTTAATATTTAATTAAATGGAAATAAAATCATATATAAAAGAAAACGAACAGAGATTCCTTGACGAATTGTTCAGTCTGATAAGAATACCAAGCGTGAGTGCACAGCCGGAACACAAGGCTGACATGACTGCCTGTGCTAACAGATGGAAAGAACTGCTTCTTGCTGCAGGTGCTGATAAAGCTGAGGTTATGCCTTCTGACGGTAATCCTCTGGTTTATGGTGAGAAACATGTTGATGATAATGCTCGTACTGTGCTGATTTATGCTCATTATGACGTTATGCCAGCTGAACCACTGGATGAATGGAAGTCTAAACCTTTTGAACCTGAGGTACGCGACGAACATATATGGGCTCGTGGTGCTGACGATGATAAGGGACAGTCTATGATTCAGGCTAAGGCTTTCGAATATCTGGTTAAAAACAATCTTCTTAAACATAATATTAAGTTTATTTTCGAAGGTGAAGAGGAAATTGGATCTCCAAGTCTTAATGCTTTCCTTAAGAAACATAAGGAACTGCTTAAGTCGGATGTTATCCTTGTTTCTGATACAAGTATGCTGAGTGCAGATCTTCCTTCACTTACAACGGGTCTTCGCGGACTTGCTTATTGGGAAATCGAAGTTACTGGTCCTAACCGTGATCTTCATTCAGGACATTTCGGTGGCGCTGTTGCTAATCCTATCATAGAACTCTGTCATCTTATTGACCAGGTTCTTGATAAGGACGGTCATATCACTATTCCTCATTTCTATGATGACGTAGTGCCAATGCCGGCAAAAGAAGCTGAGATGATTCATAATATTCCGTTTGATGATGAGAAGTATAAGGCTTCTCTTGGTGTCAAGGCTCTTAAGGGCGAAAAGGGATATACTACAATTGAGCGTAACAGCTGTCGTCCGAGTTTTGATGTATGTGGTATATGGGGCGGATATACTGGCGAAGGTTCAAAGACAGTTATTCCTTCAAAGGCTTATGCAAAGGTTTCTACACGTCTGGTTGCAAATCAGGATTATAAGAAGATTTCTCAGCAGTTTAAGGAATATATCGAATCTATTGCTCCTGACTGCATCAAGGTTAAGGTTACTCCGATGCATGGTGGTTATGGATATGTGTGTCCTATTGATCATCCTGCGTATGTAGCTGCAGAAAAAGGTTTCGAGGAGGCTTTCGGTAAGAAGCCTTTAGCTGCTCGTCGTGGCGGAAGTATTCCTATTATTGCTGACTTTGAACAGATTCTTGGAGTAAAGACAATTCTTATGGGATTCGGCCTGGAAAGTAATGCTATTCATTCTCCGAATGAGAACTTCCCACTTGATATGATGCGTCGTGGTATTGAGGCAGTTGTAGGTTTCCACCTGCATTATGATGAAGAATAAAATAGTTTGATTATATGTAAATAAACAGGTCTGCATACATATCTGCAGACCTGTTTTTATTTGTTTACATAAGTATGTTTCTTTTGGTCATGATATTCTTTAATGAATAATAGAGTGTCTGGTTATATGATACAGAAAGATTTATATTGAATTATTTCTGTAAAGTATATTGGATATGTGTTTTATGTTTATCTTTGTATCAAATAAAAAGTTCAGACACTTATGTTACAGACAGATTATTTCCTTCGTATTATACAAGAATTTATGCAAGCTCTGCAATTGTTTATTTCAAAACGTAAGCATGGGGATGCATTTCAAAAAGGACTTGATGAACTTTATAGAACTTATTTAGGACCTTCTGACTTTTATCATATTTCATCAATGGACGAAATAATGAAAGATTTTGAGAGGTTCCCAGAAAATGAACGTATAGATAGAATTGAGATGCTTGCAAGACTTTATTATGTTGAGGCTGGCGAGAAGATAGGACCTTTTCGGCATTTGTTGTTTGAACGTTCTCTTTTGCTATTTAATTTTGTAGATGCCCACAGTACTTCTTATTCTATTGAAAGAAAAATGAGAATTTCAGAAATTAAGTCTAAATTAAAGTCTGATGAATGATATTCTGTAAAGCCTCTGTTTTCCTTATTTAATTTTTTATTATGGCAATAATTTATTCAGCCTCAGAAGAAAAGGCGAATTATATTACTCATGGAGTGGGACTGCTGGTTGTTGTTCTGGCTTCTGGCTTTTTTATATTTAGAAGTGGCAGTCACTCTGATGTATTAATGTATGTAGTCGGAATCTTGCTGTATGCTGTAGGAGCAGGTGCATCGTACCTTGCATCTTTTCTTTATCATTCTTCACCGATGGCGAGTGTTCGCCGTGAGAAACTTCGTCGTTTTGACCATGCTGCCATATATTGGCATATCGCAGGTAGTTATTCACCTGTATTGCTTTGTGGAATGTCACAGCAGCAAGATGTGGCATGGCTGTTGTTTGCTGTGGTCTGGGTGGCTGCTGTATTAGGAAGTTTTCAGAGCTTTTATAAACTGAAAGAACATAGTAATTTAGAAACTATTTGTTTTGTTTGTATGGGACTTGTTATTCTTCTAGCGTTCAATAAGGTATTATATTGCATAGGTTGGCATAGTATGGGTTGGATTATAGCTGAAGGAGTCTCTTTTATAACAGGTGCAGTATTTTATTCTTTTAATAAAGTAAAATATATGCATACAGTCTTTCATGTATTTGTTCTGATTGGCAGTGTTTGTCATATAACTGCACTTTATTATATTTTGCAATAAAAAAGGGAAGCAGACTTTTATCTGTTTCCCTTTAATATCATTTATATCGTTTGGTTATGCGTCAATGTTAGCGTATGTCGCATTCTGTTCAATGAATTCTCTACGAGGCTCTACGTCATCACCCATAAGCATAGAGAAAATTTCATCAGCTTCAGCTGCATTTTCAATAGTTACTTGTTTTAACAGGCGTGTCTCTGGATTCATTGTTGTATCCCAAAGCTGCTCAGGATTCATTTCACCAAGACCTTTGTAACGCTGTGTATGTATACTCTTGTCGTCTTCTGTTCCGTCTCCGTATTTGTCAAGGAATGCCTGGCGCTGTTGGTCTGTGTAGCAGTATTCCTTTACTTTGTTCTTATATGAGCATAAGTAGAGTGGAGGTGTTGCAATATATAGATGACCTCCCTGAATAACTTTCGGCATAAATCTATAGAACAGAGTCATGATTAAGGTGTCGATGTGAGAACCATCGACATCGGCATCGGTCATTATGATTATCTTGTCATAACGTAACTTTTCTATATTGGCTTCTTTATCACCTTCTCCTTCTACACCAAAGCGAACTCCGATACTCTGAATGATGTTCATTACAGACTCACTCTCGAATACCTTATGCCACATGGCTTTTTCTACATTAAGAATTTTACCACGTAATGGAAGAATAGCCTGAGTGTAACGGTCGCGTCCCTGTTTTGCAGAACCACCGGCCGAATCACCCTCGACAAGGAATATTTCGCATTCTTTAGGATCTTTGTTTGAGCAGTCTGCAAGTTTACCAGGAAGACCTACACCTGTCATAGGATTTTTACGCTGTACACTTTCTCTTGCTTTACGTGCAGCCATACGTGCTGTAGCTGCAAGTATGACTTTGTCGCAAATCATCTTTGCTTCCTTTGGGTGCTCTTCAAGGTAGTTTGTCAGAGCTTCTCCGACAGCCTGCTGTACAGCTCCTGCAACTTCACTGTTTCCAAGTTTTGTTTTTGTCTGACCTTCAAACTGAGGCTCTGCAACTTTGATAGATATAACTGCTGTCAGACCTTCACGGAAGTCTTCGCCTGCAATTTCTATTTTAGCTTTCTCAATCTGCTTAGATGTTGCAGGATCGTTATCGGCATAGGTCTTAAGAGTTCTTGTAAGAGCAGCACGGAAACCTGTAAGGTGTGTACCGCCTTCTATTGTGTTGATGTTGTTTACGTATGAATGAACATTCTCAGAGTAGTCTGTATTGTACATCATTGCTACTTCTATAGGAACATTCTGTTTTTCTGTCTTAATGTATATTACATCATCTGACAAATGTGTACGATGACGATCTATGTAGCGAACAAACTGCTTGAGACCATCAACTGCATGGAATGTCTCCTGCTTTGTCTTGCCTTCTTCGTCAGGACGCAAATCTGTAAGAGTTATTTTGATACCTGCATTAAGATATGCAAGCTCACGCATACGTTTTGCAATAATATCGTACTTAAATATTACAGTATTGAATATTTCAGAATCTGGCCAGAATTGCTGTCTCGTTCCAGTCTTGTCGGTTGTACCAACAACTTCTACAGGTGTTACCGGAATACCTCTGTGATATTCCTGACTATAAATCTTACCGTCTCTGTATACGGTAGATATCATCTTTTCTGAAAGGGCGTTAACACATGAAACACCTACACCATGAAGACCTCCTGAAACTTTGTAAGAACCTTTGTCGAACTTACCTCCGGCATGTAACACTGTCATAACAACCTCAAGAGCTGATTTATGTAACTTCTTGTGTTCATCTACAGGAATGCCTCGTCCGTTGTCTTGTACGGTTATAGAACCATCTTCATTTATTGTTACTTCTATATGACTGCAATAGCCTGCCATAGCCTCGTCAATAGAGTTGTCTACTGTTTCATTGACAAGATGGTGCAATCCCTTTTCGCTAATGTCACCGATGTACATAGCCGGACGTTTACGCACTGCTTCAAGACCTTCAAGAACTTGAATGTTGCTGGCAGAATAATTATTGTTTTTTATTTGTTCTTCTGACATGTCGGTTTATCATTTTAGATTGCAAAGATACAATTAATTAATGATATTGTATAATAAAAAGATTATAAATTGTATGCAAAAGGTGTATAAAATAAAAGGTCGTATCTTTTTTTGAGATACAACCTTTTATTGCTTTATTGTTATTAGCAAATAATTATCCTAACTGGCTGATATGTCTTGTGAGACTAGACTTTAAGTTGGCAGCCTTATTCTTGTGAATAATATTTGTTTTAGCCAGCTTGTCTAACATTTTCTGTACAGAGGGGTACATACTCAGTGCCTCGTTCTTATCAGTAATCTGACGCAACTTGCGTACTGCGTTGCGCATGGTCTTTGCATAATATTTGTTGTGCAAAGTCTTCTTCTTGTCCTGACGGATTCTTTTTATCGAAGATTTGTGATTTGCCATCTTGTTTTCTCTTTTCTTTTATTTTTATTTGTAGTCCCTAGCAGAATCGAACTGCTCTTTTAAGAATGAAAATCTTACGTCCTAACCGATAGACGAAGGGACCGTTATGTCTCTTAAGCGGTTGCAAAGGTATGGCATTTTTTGTTTCCCACCAAACATTTCTGCAATTTTTTTTCATTTTTGTTGAATTTCGCCTTATTTTTGCATGTATGTTAATGAAATTTGAGGCAATTGTGCTCCGAAACACCATTTTTGGAGACCAAAAAATGATAGTTGATTTGTTCTCCGATACAATGGGAAGTGTGTCGGTTGTCACTCGTTTTTCTTCTTCGGCTAAAGGAAAAATAAAAAAACAGCTGTTTGTTCCATTATCTATAATAGAGGTTGAGGTGGATTATAGGGAAAATTCAAATTTGCAAAAACTAAAAAATGCGTCAATTGTTATTCCTTATACAGATATTCCTTTCGACTCTTATAAACTTCCGATGTCTTTTTTTATTTCAGAAGTTACTTATTTTGCAGTAAGAGGAGAAAATGAAAATAAAGCATTGTTCGATTTTATTATACATAGTATGGAATGGCTTGATGCTGTAAACGAACCGTGTCCTAATTTTCATTTAGTTTATATGATGGGACTTGTAACTTATCTTGGTTTTATGCCTAATTTGAACAATTACAAAGAAGGAGACTGTTTCGATCTTCGCAATGCTTGTTTCGAGAGTAAAATATGTGGTCATTCAGATTTTTTAGATGCGACACAGGCTGCTAAAATTGTTCTTTTGGCGCGTATGAATTATTCAACTATGAAGCTTTTTAAAATGTCGCACAATGATCGTAACAAAATTGTTGATGTGCTTGTTGATTTTTATAGTCTTCATATACCAGGATTTCCAGAACTAAAGTCTTTAGACGTGTTGAAACAGTTGTTCTCTTAATTTGATAAGAGCCTTTGTTGTATAGTCTTTGTGAGTATAAACTTTTTGTTCCTTTATATAATATGTACGCGCGCGAAAGATTAGTATATGTAAAAATAAATAGTCGTCCCTTAAAAAGCCCATTTTTGCGAGATATTCTTCAAGCACAGT
>JAHHQW010000032.1 GCA_020026195.1 Prevotella sp. | reverse complement strand
AACAAACCCATTGGCAGAGTTAAATATGCGCTGATTTAATTCCGCCAACGAGTTACTTAACAATACATTTTTATCATGTCATACTCTTCAGAAGGCACTATATATCGTTCGTTTTTACACATCTTATGATATAAAATATTATCTTTGTAGAAAATTAAGAAGATTATGTATAGCGATAAGACAAATATAAACATTCTTACTTCGTTATTGGTGCGTCATGGCATAAGGCATGCCGTAGTGTGTCCTGGTTCGCGCAACGGAGCGATTATTCATAATTTAAACGAGTGTCCTTACATTACGTGTTATGCCGTGACTGACGAACGCAGCGCGGGGTTCTATGCGCTGGGCATGGCGAAGGCTCTTGAGCAACCTGTCGCGGTGTGCGTAACATCGGGCTCGGCTCTTCTTAATGTTCTGCCGGCGGTGGCGGAGGCTACGTATTCGCACAACGGCATTGTGGTTATTTCGGGTGACCGTCCGCAGGCGTGGATTGACCAGAATGACGGACAGACTATTCCGCAGCCTGATGCGCTGGGGAAGTTTGTCGGGATGTCGGTGCAGCTGCCCGAACCTAAGGATGAGACTGAACGGTGGTACTGTAACCGTATGGTGAACGAGGCACTGGGAATGGCTCGCAGGAGTTATCGTCCGTCGGTGCATATCAATGTTCCTATATCTCGTCCGCTGTTTGAATTTAACACGTCCGAACTGCCGCACGAGAGGTATATCAAGTGCATAGAGGGTGCGATGGATGCTCACAAGGCTTATGCTGACGTTATCTCTTCGTTCATGGAGGCTTCAAGACCTATGATCGTACTGGGACAGATGGCTTTCAGTGCCATATCTATTCAGGACTTCATAAAGGTGTACGAATACTGTATCGTGGTGAAGGAACCGATGTCGGCTGGTCCGCGTTTCGACTTGTTCGATGCTGCCATCAAGGATATCGGCAACAATGAGGAGTTTTATCCGAACATGGTGCTGTACATGGGCGGCACTATCGTGAGCAGTGACATCCGCACGTTCTTACGTAACGCCAAAGATGCGGAGATTTGGGAGATTAACGAGGAGGGGTGTGTACACGACTTGTTTATGAATACGTGCGGTGTGCTGACGGCTTCGCCT
This sequence comes from Prevotella sp., assembly GCA_020026195.1. Classification (GTDB taxonomy): domain Bacteria; phylum Bacteroidota; class Bacteroidia; order Bacteroidales; family Bacteroidaceae; genus Prevotella. Next base: position 26,191 of record JAHHQW010000032.1, on the reverse strand, counting down.
GGGGAGATATTTGCCGCACTTGCCCTTGAAATTGAAAACGGGGCTGCAAGTGACGATACCGATGCCTTCGAACTGCTTACCGAATCGCCTTCGGCTTACCGTAACTTATGGGACTGTGTGCTCGCTAAATGGTACACAAGGCGTAAGGAGTTTGAACCTCAGTACTCGCAGCTGGCTGCCATAAGGTGTTTCGAGAATCTTGTGACGTGGAACACAGAGGAGTTTTTTGTCCATTATGCTAACAGCATGGTGGTGCGTGCAGCTGACATTTATGCTGATCATAGGATTTTCGTAAACAGGGGCGTGAACGGCATCGACGGTTCTATATCTACCGCTGCGGGACACAGCGTGGTGGCTGATGCGATGGTGTACTGCGTGACGGGTGACCTGAGTTTCTTCTACGACCAGAATGCTCTGTGGAACAGAAATCTTGCGGGTAACTTCCGTATATTACTTATAAACAACGGGGGCGGCGGTATCTTCTATGGTCTGCCGGGACTCGACGGAACGGCTTCGCGTGATAAGTTTATCGCGGGATGTCATAATACTAACGCGGAGGGTATCTGTCAGCAGAACGACGTGGCGTACATGGCTGCGCACAACATGGACGAACTGAACGACATGATGCCGCGATTCGTAAGGGGTGACTCTGACCGTCCTGTGTTACTTGAGGTCTTTACCGACGCGGAGACTGACAACAGTGTTATGAAACAATTTTTTGACTATTAATAAAAGCATATAATATTATGGAAAAAAGAGAATGGAAGAAGATAAAGGATTTTGAGGAAATCTTATTCGAAGAATATAACGGTATTGCTAAGATTACTATCAACCGCCCGCGCTACCGTAATGCGTTTACTCCTAAAACTACATGGGAGATGAGTCAGGCGCTCGCATGGTGTCGTGAGGCTTCACGCATCTCGGTGGTTATCCTGACTGGTGCCGGCGACAAGGCGTTCTGCTCCGGAGGTGACATGCACGTAAAGGGACGCGGCGGTTATGTAGGTGAGGACGGTGTTCCTCGTCTTAACGTACTGGATGTGCAGAAGCAGATTCGTTCGCTGCCGAAACCTGTAATAGCGATGGTAAACGGTTATGCCATCGGCGGAGGTCATGTTCTTCATGTAGTATGCGACCTTACCATTGCTTCGGAGAATGCCATCTTCGGTCAGACGGGTCCTAAGGTGGGTTCGTTTGATGCCGGATTCGGAGCTTCTTATCTTGCCAGAATGGTGGGACAGAAGAAGGCGCGTGAAATATGGTTCCTCTGTAAGCAGTACACTGCAAAGGAGGCTGAGGAAATGGGTATGGTGAATGCCGTAGTTCCTCTTGACAAACTTGAGGATACGTGTGTTGAATGGGCTGAGACAATGATGGAACGCAGTCCGCTTGCCTTACGTATGATTAAGGCGGGACTGAATGCCGAACTTGACGGTCAGGCTGGTATTCAGGAACTGGCCGGAGATGCTACCATGCTGTATTATTTCCTTGACGAGGCACAGGAGGGCGGTAAGGCTTTCCTTGAGAAACGTAAACCAAACTTTGACAAGTATCCTAAACTGCCTTAATGTGATGAGCGGTAGATTTAAAGTTGAAATCACACCGCGCACGCTGCATTTCAAACAGCCGGCGGGTACGTCGCGCGGTGTTTATCGCACTCGTCTGTCGCATTATGTTTCCATTACCGACGAGAACGGTCTGTCGGGTGTAGGGGAATGTGCTCCCCTGCCCGACCTGAGCTGTGATGCCCGTGATGATTATGATGACATTCTGCGTCTGTTCTGCGATGCTTTCGAGATGACGGGGAAAATTCCGTATGAGGAAATGCGTGAATTTCCGTCTATGCTATTTGGTCTGGAAACGGCTGTACTGGCTTACAAACGACAGAGTGATGCGTTATTCGACACGCCTTTTGCCCGTGGCGAGGTGGGTATTCCCATCAACGGTCTGGTATGGATGGGGAGTTTCGAGGAGATGATGCAGAGGATTGAACAGAAGATTGAACAGGGGTTCGAGTGCATCAAACTGAAAATTGGGGCTATCGACTTTGAGAATGAAATGGAGATGGTGAAGCATATACGTGCTCGTTTCTCGAAGGATGACATCATGCTGAGAGTGGATGCCAACGGGGGTTTTACTCCGCAGGATGCCATGGAGAAACTGGAACGTCTGTCTAAATTTGACATTCATTCTATCGAGCAGCCTATAAAACAGGGGCAGTGGAAGGAGATGGCGCGTCTGTGTCGTGAAACGCCTCTGCCTATTGCTTTCGACGAGGAACTTATAGGGGTTAATTCTACGGAACGTAAGATTGAACTTCTTGATACCTTACGTCCTCAGTATATCGTTCTGAAGCCTTCGCTTCACGGTGGCATGGCTGGTACACGGCAGTGGGTTAAGCTGGCTGAAAAACGTGGTATAGGTAGCTGGATTACGAGTGCTCTTGAGAGTAACGTGGGGCTTAATGCGATTGCGCATCTTACGGCTAACATTTACGGCCGTGACATAAAGAACACTCAGGGTCTGGGTACGGGTATGTTGTTTACTGACAATATCCCGATGCCTATTGAGATAAGAAAGGATAAGTTATGGTTCTCTCCGAATTCTTAGAGGAATGGAATAACGCTTCTGACTGTGTTCTCGTGCATACGAGCGGTTCTACGGGCAAACCTAAGCCTATGATGGTGGAGAAGCGCAGAATGCTGGCAAGTGCGCGTATTACGTGTGACTTTCTTGGACTGAAGGAGGGTGACAGTGCGCTGCTGTGTATGCCTCTGGATTATATTGCCGGTAAGATGGTGGTGGTGCGGAGCATCGAACGTAAACTGCGTCTCATAGACGTGAAGCCGTCGGGACATCCGCTGAAGGATATTGATGTGGTTCCTACGTTTGCTGCTATGGTTCCTATTCAGGTGTTCAACTCTATGCAGGTGCCTGAGGAACTGGAGAAACTGCGTTCCATAAAGCATCTTATCATTGGAGGCGGTGCCATTGATGCTGACATGGCGCGTGAGCTGCGTTCGTTTCCGAATGCAGTATGGAGTACTTATGGTATGACCGAGACGTTATCGCACATTGCCTTACGCAGACTGAGCGGTAATGATGCTGACGATTATTATTCTCCGTTTGACAGCGTGAGTGTATCGCTTGCTGACGACGGGTGTCTTGTGATTGATGCGCCTGAGGTGTGCAATCATTCTTTAAAGACTAACGACATTGCTGAGTTCTCGGATGATGGCAGACGGTTCAGGATTATCGGTCGTAAGGATAATGTAATTGACAGCGGGGGCATCAAACTTCATATCGAGGACATTGAGGCTAAACTGAAACCTGTTCTCAAATGTCCGTTCATAATTACGAAGAAGAAGGACGGTAAGTTTGGGGAGATTGTGGTTCTGCTTGTGTGTTCGGATAATATCGGGGATATTAAGGAGGTGTGCTCAAGGGTGCTTTCAAAGTATGAATGTCCGAAACTGATTCACAGGGTTTGCGAAATTCCTACCACTGAAACTGGCAAGCCGTCGCGTGCAGTGGCTGAAAGGATGGCTGAAGAAATATAATATCATAATTATATAAATATTTAAAAGCGTACTGGTATGCCGGCTGGCATCCGGTACGCTTTTATTATTATCTGCGCCTTAACTCTTTAAGCTGTGTCTTCTGTTCTTTTGTTATGCGGTAGCTTTCTATTGCTTTCTGTATCGTCTTATTGTGGGTGAAGGTGTCTAAGGTGTTTTCACGAAGCAGCGTACATATTTCTTCGTAATGGTTTATGAGGGCTGTGGCAAAGAACCATGCGCGTGCCATATTTATGTAATATTCGTCTGACTGTACCGATAATACTCTGTGGATTACTGTATCGTCGAAAGCCTCATCAAGGTAATGGCGCATGAGTGTGATTATGCCGAAACGTACTTCGTAGATATGTTCTGATGCTAACCACCGGTCTACCTCTGTGCTGAGACGTGGCAGATTGGCTGAGAATATCTTCGGGGACATCATGTCGCAGGTTGCCCAGTTGTTTACGTAGGGAAGAAATTTATCGAGCTGTCGAATACATCTGTCAAAGTCTTTTATCTGTTCTATGAGGAATGCGTGGAGATTGTCTTCTTCGTAATACTTATGTGGAAGAATGCTGATAAACTCTTCGGCACTGTCGGTTTTGCCAAAGGTTTTGGCAAACTTTCTTAACTGCGGAGTACGCACTCCGATGACTCTGTCGGGGTGTACCGTGGGAATAAGTGACTGATGAAAGACTTTATACTTCGCATCGGCAAGTGCAAAGAGGCTGTCTTCTACGTATTTTTCAACTCTGCTCATCTATCAACGATTTATATGAAAACAAAATAGGGAAGCGACGTTTCTCGGAAGGTACGTCTCTCCCCTATCTTAAAAAGTTTTTATGCTGTCTTAAATACCAAGTTTTGCAAGAATTTCAGCAGGAATGGCTTTCTTATTAAGGGTAATGTTCATAGTCTTGTAACGGGCAAATGCCTTAGAAACATACCATATTCCCTTATATGTACCAGCCTCGCCCCATGAGTTCTTTACCATATAGAACTCGTTGCCTAACTGGTCCTTTGCCTTTCCGTAGATAAGCATACCGTGGTCATCGGTTGTCTCAAAGTTATCGTAACCGAGCTGACGTTCTTCCTGTGTGCAAATCTTCTGGGGCTGCGGTGTTGTATAGAGTTTCTCCATTGCCTCGTTCTTCTCTGATGCTGACATCTTGAGCCAGTGTGCCATATCAGAACCCATCTCGCGTGCTGCCTTTACGTCGGGTAATACTCCGAGACCGTAACGGTTGAAACCTTTTTCGCTTACGTCAGAGCCCCATGCTATTGTGTATCCGTTGTCAATGGCATAGTCGAATACTTCCATCAGTTCGTCGATAGGCAGGTTATATGACTTAGACCAGCGCCAGTTGTCCTCTACTTCGATTACGAAAGGCTCGTAGAAGGGATGGTGTGTGAATGATGTAAGTGAGATATATTCTTCATCATCAAGACCTGTTGCCTTATAGAATGACTGCGGTGTGTATTCCTTGCCTTTGTAAGTAAACTTTTCTGGAGCTTCTCCGAGGTATACCTTATGAACGGCAGCAATGGCTTTCTTATAAAGAAGATTGCCGTCCTTATCTGTCTGTAACTTGCTGTGCTTGCCCTTTGCTATGGCAGCTACCATCGCATCCGTAAGGGCTGAGAGTTCGCCATGGTCGCTGAGTGAATCGCCATACATAACACCGGGACGCATTACTTCCTCGGGTACGAGTCCATAGTGCTTCATACCGTAGAGTACGTCTTCTGTGGCTCCTCCCTGACTGAATGATACGTCGCCGTGGGTACGTACTGCCTTGTCGGCACGGTCGAGATAGGTATTATACACGATATACATTTCTGACAGGTCGATGTCGCCCTTACCCATACGCAGGAGTTCAGACTCAAGCATTGCCATTCCTGAATAGCACCAGCAAGTACCGGCACGGTTCTGGTTCTTAATCGATGTAATAGGATTTTCCTTTACAATAGTAAACTTATAACCTTCGTCCTTTACTTCTTTCTTCTTAGGTTTTGCATCCATACCAAGTGCCATGAATGCCATAAGACCCAATAATAATACTTTTTTCATTTGGCTTTATTGTTTTTATTGATTAAATGCAATTTAAGTTCAACTCAGCTGCAAAGATAATATTATTGTTCTATTATCATAACGTTACGACGGAATAAAGATACATAAAGTTATAACAGATATTAAAACTAAAAAGAAGCCCTGTTATCATAAGGGATAAAAAAATCGGGAAACAAATAAATGTTCCCCGATTGAAGATATCCTAATTTAAATATTAGATACCGAGTTTAGCGCGGATAGCAGCAGGAATAGCATCCTTGTGAACAACGATGTTCATTGTCTTGTAACGAACGAATGCCTTAGATGCATACCATACACCTTCGTAAGCACCAGCGTTACCCCAAGAGTTCTTTACCATGTAGAACTCGTTGCCGAGCTGATCCTTTGCCTTACCGTAGATAAGCATACCGTGGTCATCAGTTGTCTCGAAGTTGTCGTAAGCCTTCTGACGCTCTTCCTGTGTGCAGATCTTCTGAGGCTGAGGAGTTGTGTAAAGTTTCTCCATTGCTGCGTTCTTCTCAGATGCAGACATCTTGAGCCAGTGTGCCATATCAGAACCCATTTCGCGAGCTGCCTTTACGTCAGGCATAACAGCGAGACCGAAACGGTTGAAGCCCTTTTCGCTAACGTCTGAACCCCAAGCTACTGTGTAACCGTTGTCAATTGCGTTGTCGAATACTTCCATGAATTCGTCGATAGGAAGGTTGTAAGACTCACCCCAGCGCCAGTTGTCCTGAATCTCAAGAGCGAACTTGCTGTAGAAAGGATGATGTGTATAAGATGTAAGTGAAATGTAATCACTTGCCTTCAGACCTGTTGACTCATAGAATGACTTCGGTGTGTATTCCTTGCCATTGTATGTGAACTTCTCAGGACACTTGCCAAGATAGATGTCGTGAACAGCTTCGATAGCCTTTGTGCAGAGGAGTTCGCCGTCCTTGTTTGTCTGGAGTTTGCTGTGCTTGCCCTTTGCTATAGCAGCTACCATAGGATCTGCAAGTGCAGAGAGTTCCATGTGGTCGCTCAAAGAGTCACCGTACATTACACCAGGACGCATCTCTGATTCGGGAACAAGTCCGTGATGCTCCATACCATAGATTACATCATAGAAAGAACCACCCTGAGCGAAAGAAACATCTCCGTGAGTGCGGATAGCCTTCTTTGCACGGTCCATGTAAGTGTTGTGTACAATGAACATTTCTGACAGGTCGTATTCACCCTTACCCATTCTCAGAAGTTCTGCTTCAATAAAGCCAAGACCTGAATAGCACCAGCATGTACCTGCACGGTTCTGGTTTTTGATTGATGTGATGGGGTTCTCCTTTACGATTGTAAACTTGTAACCTTCATCCTTTACTTCCTTTTTCTTAGGTTTAGCGTTTGCTCCGAGTGTCATGCAAGCGAGCAAAGCGAATAATAATACTTTTTTCATTACTGATTATAAATGTTATTATGTGATAGATTAATTGTTTTTCATATATTCTTCGATTTCAGCGGGCTCGTAAGGAACAATCTCTTTTCCTACGAATCTGCATCCGTCCTTTGTAATAAGGATATCATCCTCAATACGAATACCACCGAAGTCCTTGTATGTCTCAATCTTATCGAAGTTCAGGAACTCTGCATTGTGTCCCTTTGCCTTCCATTCGTCGATAAGCTGAGGTATGAAATAGATACCCGGCTCGTCGGTTACTACGAAACCTTCCTGAAGGCGACGGCCCATACGGAGACTGCCTGTACCAAACTGTGTTGAAGGCTGGATTTCATCATCGAAACCTACATAGCACTGTCCGAGAGCTTCCATATCGTGAACGTCAATACCCATCATGTGACCGAGTCCGTGAGGGAGGAACATTGCATGTGCGCCTGCGCGTACTGCTTCTTCTGTATCACCCTTCATCAGTCCGAGTTCTTTCAGTCTGTCTGTCATAAGACGGCAGATATCCATGTGTACGTCATAATACTTGATACCGGGCTTAGAAATCTTAAGTGCAAGATCGTGACAGTCCTTTACAATGTTATAGATATCGAGCTGACGCTGTGTGAACTTTCCGTTTACAGGATATGTACGTGTGTTATCTGAGCAGTAGTGCATTGCATTCTCACCACCTGCGTCACAAAGTACGAGACGTCCTGACTCAAGTGCTCTGCTGCTGGGTGCTCCGTGCATGATTTCACCATGCTGTGAAAGGATTGTAGAGAAACTTACCTTTGTACCGTAAGACTCTGCAATACCACCGATTACACCTGCGATGTATTGTTCTGTAACACCCGGTTTTGCAAGACGCATTGCTGTAGAGTGCATCTTGTAACCAATTGTTGCTGCATCTTCAAGCTGCTCGATTTCCTGCTGTTCCTTTGTAGAACGCATCTTGATAACAGCCTTGATGAGTTCGAGTGATGCCTCTTCCTTCTGCTTTGAAGGATGTATGCCTAACAAGTCAAATATCTGAATCTGTGTATCGAAACGATAAGGAGGCAGGAAATGAACCTTACGACCAGCCTTGAGGGCTTTCTTGCAGATGTTGTCGAGTTCGCTCATAGGAGCTGAATTCTCTACACCTACCATTTCTGCCATTTCCTTAACACTTTCTACAGAGCCAAACCATACGATGTCGTCAATGTCAATATCGTTTCCGATAAGGTATTCCTTGTTCTCGTCAAGATCAATTACACCTACGAGACCATCTCTTTCAAGTCCGTAGTAATACAAGAATGAAGAGTCCTGACGGAAGGGGTGATATGTATTTGCCGGACAGTTAGCCGGTGCTTCATTATTACCAAATAATACGATGATGCCGTTATTTACTAATTTTTTAAGTTCTCCACGGCGACGAACGTAAGTTGCTTTATCAAACATAGTGCAAATAATAATTTAAGTTTAATTTTAGGCCACAAAGATATATATAATATATGATTATTCACTATCTTTGCAATTAAAAAAATAAAAAATAACAATGCAGATAGGAAGAAATACAGGACTCGTACTCGAAGGAGGAGGCATGAGAGGCGTTTTTACGAGTGGTGTTTTAGACGGATTTATGAAGTATAATTTATATTTCAAATATGTCGTCGCCGTATCTGCCGGTGCCTGTAACGGCCTGTCTTACATGAGTCATCAGCCTCGCAGAGCAAGAATTTCCAACATCGATTATCTTGACCGTTACGACTATGTAGGACTCAAAAATCTAATTACTCAGAAAAGTATTGTCGACAGGAAACTGCTTTATTATGATTTTCCTGAATCGTTAATTCCTTTTGACTATGATGCATTTTTTAACAGCGACTCCGTTTTTGAGATGGTAACGACCGACTGCATAAGCGGAAGAGCTTGTTATTTAAGCGAAAAGAAGGATAAAAAGCGTCTGACAGAGATAGTAAAGGCAAGCAGCAGTCTGCCTTATGTAAGCGAAATGGTAAATGTAGACGGTATTCCGATGCTCGACGGAGGAATAGTGGACAGCATTCCCGTAATACGTGCCATGGAGACAGGACATCCCACGAATGTGCTGGTACTCACACGAAACCGCGGTTACAGAAGTACCGAGAATGATCATAAAATTCCACATTTTATATATAGGAAATATCCACGACTCAGAGTGGTACTCAGTCGCAGGTGCAAGGCATATAACGATCAGCTTGAACTTGTAGAACGTCTTGAGGAAGAGGGCAAAGTTATATGCATCCGCCCGGAACGTCCGATGCAGGTAAAGAGATTGGACAGAAACACAAAGAATCTGGAAGACCTGTATGAGGAAGGCTTTAAATTAGGAGCGAAATTTGCTGCCGAACAGACAAGAAAATAACATACAAGTATTTATCTTATCCCCTGAAATACAAACATTTTTATAGCTTTTAATATTAAAATTCTTTGTTATCACATATATTTGTTACCTTTGCGCACTAAATTAATAATGTAAAAAACAAATTAGGTACAAATATGGCTGAGAAATTTGCCGAATATAAGGGATTAAATCTAACCCTTACAAACAACGAAGTATTAGCAGAATGGAACAAGAACGATGTGTTCCATAAATCAATAACCGAACGCGAAGGTTGTCCGCAGTTTGTATTTTTCGAAGGACCTCCATCAGCTAACGGTCACCCTGGTATTCACCATGTGCTTGCCAGAACAATCAAGGATACATTCAACAGATATAAGACGATGAAGGGATTCCAGGTTCATCGTAAGGCTGGCTGGGATACTCACGGACTTCCCGTGGAACTCGGCGTAGAAAAGGAACTTGGCATTACTAAAGTCGACATTGGCTCTAAAATTTCTATTGAGGACTATAACAAGAAATGCCGCGAGAACGTCATGAAGTTCACTGCTGAATGGCGCGAACTTACAGAAAAGATGGGTTACTGGGTAGACCTTGACCATCCGTATGTTACATACGAGAACAAATACATGGAAACTCTGTGGTGGCTGCTCAAGCAGTTCTATAACAAGGGTCTTCTGTACAAGGGTTACACCATCCAGCCGTACTCTCCTGCCGCAGGTACTGGTCTTTCAAGTCACGAACTTAATCAGCCGGGATGCTACCGCGACGTTAAGGATACAACAATTACAGCTCAGTTTGAAATCACTGACCCGAAACCTGAAATGACAGGATGGGGCAAGCCGTATTTCATTGCATGGACAACAACTCCATGGACTCTTGCAGCTAACGCAGCTCTCTGTGTTGGTCCGAAGATTGACTATGTAGCAATACAGACATTCAATGCATACACTGGCGAACCTATTACAGTGATAATGGCAGAGCCCAGAGTTTCTGCTTATTTTGACAAGAAGGGCGAGAATGCAGATTTCGATTCTTATAAGAAGGGCGACAAGATTATTCCTTATAAGGTTATAGCACATTATAAAGGTACTGACCTCGAGAACATGCATTATGAGCAGCTCATGCCGTGGATCAAACCAATGAGCGAAGGTGCTTTCAAGGTTATTCTTGGTGACTACGTTACTACTGAAGATGGTACCGGTATCGTACATATCGCACCTAACTTCGGTGCTGACGATGCTAACGTTGCAAAGAAGGCCGGTGTTCCTGCCATCGTACTTATTAATAAGAAAGGTGAAACACGACCTATCGTTGACCTTCAGGGTAAATATTATACCATTGACAGCCTCGACGAAGATTTCGTGAACAAATATATCAATAAAGAGGGATGGGGTCAGTTTGCTGGCCGTTACGTTAAAAACGCATACGACGACACCCTGACAGACAAGGATGAAACTCTCGACGTTTCACTCTGCATGTTCCTCAAAGGCAACAACCAGGCATTCAAGATAGAGAAACATACTCATAACTATCCTCACTGCTGGCGTACCGACAAACCGGTACTCTACTACCCGCTTGACAGCTGGTTCATCCGTTCTACTGCTGGCAGAGACCGTATGGTGGAACTTAACAAGACTATCAACTGGAAGCCAGAAAGCACAGGTACTGGTCGTTTCGGCAACTGGCTTGAAAATCTTAATGACTGGAACTTAAGCCGCAGTCGTTTCTGGGGTACTCCGCTTCCTGTGTGGACCGATGAAGACGGTAACACAAAGTGCATAGGAAGTCTTGAAGAACTTTACAACGAGATTGAGAAGGCTGTTGCAGCAGGCGTAATGAAATCTAATCCTATGAAGGATAAGGGTTTCGTTCCCGGCGACTACTCTCAGGAGAACTACGAGAAGATAGATATGCACCGTCCTTATGTTGATAACATCATCCTCGTAAGTGACAGCGGCAAACCGATGAAGCGTGAAACTGACCTTATCGACGTTTGGTTCGATTCTGGTTCTATGCCTTATGCACAGATTCACTATCCGTTCGAGAATAAAGAAATGGTTGACAGCAACAAGGCTTTCCCTGCTGACTTCATCAACGAAGGTGTTGACCAGACAAGAGGATGGTTCTTTACTCTGCACGCAATCGCTACAATGATTTTCGACAACGTAGCTTACAAGAACGTTATATCTACAGGTCTTGTTCTCGATGCTACCGGTGAAAAGATGAGTAAGCGTAAGGGTAACGTTGTTAATCCTTTCGAAGCTCTTGAACAATATGGTACCGATGCGGTACGCTTCTACATGATTACCAATTCATCTCCATGGGATAACCTGAAGTATGACGGTAAGGGTGTTGAAGATGTATGCAAGAAATTCTTCGGTACATTATATAATACATACTCTTTCTTCAGTCTATATGCAAACGTAGACGGATTCGACTACTCTCAGGAAGAAGTTCCCGTAGCTGAACGTCCTGAAATTGACAGATGGATACTCTCTACTCTTAACACTCTTGTTAAGAATGTAGATGCAGCACTCGCTGACTTCGAACCTACAAAGGCTGGACGTATGATCGATACTTTCGTAAGCGACGACCTCAGCAACTGGTATGTTCGTCTTAACAGAAAACGTTTCTGGGGTAAGGAAATGAGCAAGGATAAGCTTTCTGCTTACCAGACTCTCTATATCTGTCTTGAGACTGTAGCTAAACTGTTAGCTCCGTTCTCTCCGTTCTACGCTGACCGTCTGTACATGGATTTAATTAAGGTGACAAAGCGTGACAATGTATGCTCCGTACACCTTTCTAAATTCCCTGTTGCTGACGAGAAGGTTATCGACAAGGACCTTGAGGCACGTATGGAAATGGCACAGAAGGTAACATCTATGATTCTGGCTCTTCGCCGTAAGGTTAACATCAAGGTTCGCCAGCCGCTGCAGTGCATCATGATTCCTGCAATCGATGAGACACAGCGCAAGCACATCGAGGCTGTTGAAGATCTTATCCTCGGTGAAGTAAACGTTAAGGAACTTAAGTTCGTTGAATCTTCTAACGTTCTTGTAAAGAAGGTTAAGCCCGACTTCCGTAAGATGGGTAAGAAGTTCGGCAAACTTATGAAGTCCGTTGCAGCTCAGCTCGCAGAATGTTCACAGGAGCAGATTGCTGAACTTGAAAAGAACGGAACACTTGCACTTGACGTAAATGGTGAGAACCTTACAATAGATGTTGCTGATGTTGAAATCATCAGTGAAGATATTCCGGGATGGCTCGTTGCAAACGAAGGTAATCTTACAGTTGCCCTCGAAGTAGAACTCACCGACGAACTTGTACGCGAAGGTATGGCTCGTGAGCTCATCAACCGTATTCAGAAACTGCGTAAGGAAAACGGATTCGAGATTACTGACAGAATTAATGTAACAATAACACCTAACGACCAGGCAAGAAATGCCGTAGAAGGTTTTGGTGAATACATTATGACTCAGGTTCTCGCCGACTCTCTTGCACTTGAAGAAAACGACGGTATAAAAGTAGAGTTCGATGACTTCAGTCTTAACATTAAGCTGGAGAAATCCAACATATAATAATTTCAACTAATCAAATACCATAACTATGGCAGAAAAGACACATTACAATGATGAAGAACTTGAAGAATTCAAGGCCATCATAACAGAAAAGTTACAAGTGGCGCGCAGTGAATTTGAGAAAATGCAGCGCACCATGATGTACGCAGACGGGAACGATGTTTCTGATACGTCACCTACATACAAAGCTCTCGAGGACGGCAGTATATCACAGAGCCGTGAGGAATTAGTACAGTTGATGGGACGCCAGTCTAAATTCATCAGCGGTCTTGAGGCTGCTTTAGGTCGTATCGCAAACAAGACTTACGGAATAGACCGTATTACAGGCGAACTTATACCAAAAGAACGCCTGCGCCTTGTTCCGCACGCAACACTTAGCGTCGCTTCAAAAGAAGGACGAAATAAGAAATAAGATCTGCTCATCTGACAACAGATCGGCATTTCTCTCCTCCGTACATGCGGAGGAGAGAATTTCTATTTATAACAATCTTTATAAGCATTTTCAATGAAAAAGTTTAATTTCATACCCCGTTGGGCCTGGTTCTCACTGCTTGCAATACTGTTGCTTGTAATCGACCAGATAATTAAGTTAGAAGTAAAGACAGGAATGAACCTGCACGAAAGTATTAGGATTACTGACTGGTTTTACATAAGTTTCATTGAAAATAACGGAATGGCTTACGGCATGACATTCATTCCGAAGACAATCCTCACTCTTTTACGCATCATTGCAGTAGGATTTCTTATATATTATATGAGAATGGTTCTGAAAAGGAACGGACGTACGTCATATCTCGTATGTCTTACACTTGTGTTAGCAGGTGCAGCAGGCAATATATTCGACAGTATGTTCTACGGACTTATCTTTTCAAAATCTACTTTATATGACGTAGCTCAGTTCGTACCATTCGGCGAAGGTTATGAAACATTCCTCAACGGACGTGTAGTGGATATGTTCTATTTCCCTATATTTTCTCTGCAATGGCCTGAATGGATGCCGTTCATAGGAGGAAAGGATTACACGTTCTTCAGTGCAATATTCAACTTTGCCGATGCCTGCATTTCTGTAGGTATGGTGCTTCTGATACTTTTCTTCAGGAAAGATATGTTCTGGAGCACTGAAGAAAAGAAAGAACCGGAAAAGGAGGTAACTAAATAATGAAGATCCGTATTTTATTATCTGCTTTTGCTATTGCTATTTTAATAGCAGGATGCAAACCAAGCGTACCTTCAAAATACATTTCTCCATCTGACATGGAGGACATTATCTACGATTACTGTCTTGCACAGGGTGTAATCGCTGGTAATGCTACTCCGTATGAAAAGAAGAAATGTGACTTATATGTATATAAGAACGAGATTCTGAAGAAACATGGGGTTACGGAGGCTGAATATGATTCTTCAATGGTTTACTATATGGGACATGCCAAATACCTGTATGATATCTATGAAGATGTTATTGAGCGTCTGGGTAACGATGCCGTCGCAATGGGTGCCGCTGCATCCGACCTGGAAAAGTTTGGAAGTGTAAATGCAATGGGCGATACAACAAACATCTGGAACGAAAGAAGTACTGTCGTGATGTCGCAGTTTGCACCGTATAACCGACTGGATTTCTACATCAAGGCTGATACGACTTATAAGGAAGGCGACCGACTAATGCTCGACTTCGACAATAAGTTCATCTATCAGGACGGTTCACGTGGCGGTACTGCTATGCTTGCCGTTAAATATGACAATGACAGTGTTGTAGAACGCAAGACGCACATCTCATCGACAATGAACTATACTATAAACATTCCAGAACTCGAAGGTCGTAAAATTAAAGAGATAAGAGGATTCTTCTATCACACAAAGAAACTTGATGCATCGCTGACAACATTGAAGCTTATGGTGCTTAACAACATCCGTCTCATACGATTCCATAAAAAGGTATCTGAAAGCGACACCATAAAAAATATTCAAGGCATTGACATCAACACGATAAGAAGCAATAAAGACTCAATAAAAACAAATGCATTCTAAACGAAGAATAGCCGCATCTACCGTGATACGCGGTGAAAAAGAATATCACAACTATGTCGTGGAGTTTACAGACGGGAAGGTAACAGATATGTATCCTCTCGTCGAAGAACTTCCATTTACGGAATGGCAGGAAGAACTTATAATAAAAGATTGAAACCAGAAGGTCTCAATCTTTTATTGTTTTAATATTATTTCTTTTCAGCATTAGCTTTTAAAAGATCACGTATTTCTATTAAAAGTTTTTCCTCGTTAGTAGGTTCTGGTTTTGGAGCTGGTTTTGCAGCCTCAGCCTTAGCATCTGCCACTTCCTTCGCCTTAGCATCGGCAGCTTCTTTCTCTTTTACCTCAGTGATTTTACGTTTCAGTTTGTTAATAAGTTTCACTAACATGAACACGCAGAACGACACAATGAGGAAATCCAATAAAGTCTGCACGAAATTACCATAGTTTATGGTTGCAGCATCTACTTTATTTCCAAGCGCATCACCAGCAGGAAGCTGTATCTTCAAGTCGCTGAAATTCATACCACCAACAAGCCAGCCTATCGGAGGCATGATAATATCATTAACTATAGAAGTTATAATCTTACCAAAAGCAGCACCGACAATAACACCGACAGCCATATCTATCGCGTTACCTTTAACGGCAAATTCCTTAAATTCTCTAATCAATTTATTCATATACACGTATTTTATTCAATTATTTGTGCAAATATAAAAAAAAATAGTAACTTTGCAATGCTTAAAGAAAGAAAGCAGTAACAATAAACAATGAGAACCTTTCTCATATGCGTATATGTGTAGGAAACTACGTAAAATCGCAGAGAATATATAAGGTATATTATTTAACTCTTTAACTAAATAAGTAAAATGATTAAAATTGGTATTAACGGATTTGGCCGTATCGGACGTTTCGTATTCCGCTCTACATTCGAAGAGGGAAACAAGAACGATGTTGTAGTTGTTGGTATTAACGACCTTCTGCCTGTAGATTACATGGCATACATGCTTAAGTATGATACAATGCACGGCAAATTCGAGGGTACAGTTGAGGCTGACACAGAAAAGAATGAACTTATCGTAAATGGCAATCACATCCGCATCACAGCTGAAAAAGACGCAGCTAACCTGAAGTGGGATGAGATTGGCGCAGAATACATTGTAGATTCAACAGGTCTTTACCTGACAATGGACCGTGCTGAAAAGCACCTCCAGGCTGGTGCTAAGTACGTAGTTATGTCTGCACCTTCTAAGGTTGGCGAAGATGGCCGTCAGGCTCCTATGTTCGTTTGCGGTGTTAACGCAGATACATACGCTGGACAGACTATCGTTTCTAACGCATCTTGTACAACAAACTGTCTCGCTCCTATCGCTAAGGTTCTTAACGATAACTTCGGTATCGAGTCTGGTTTGATGACAACAATTCACTCAGTTACAGCTACACAGCGCACAGTCGATGGTCCTTCAATGAAGGATTGGAGAGGTGGCCGCGCAGGTTGTGGTAACATCATTCCTTCTTCTACAGGTGCTGCTAAGGCTGTAGGTAAGGTTATTCCTGACCTGAACGGCAAGCTCACAGGTATCTCTATGCGTGTTCCGACAATCGACGTTTCAGTAGTTGACCTTACAGTTAACCTGAAGAAGAGCGCTACTAAGGAAGATATCTGCAAGGCTATGAAGGCTGCTTCTGAAGGCGAACTCAAGGGCGTACTTGGTTACACAGAAGACAAGGTTGTTTCTTCTGACTTCCTCGGCGATCCCCGTACATCAATCTTCGACGCTGACGCAGGTGTTTACCTGACAGACAAGTTCGTTAAGGTTGTTTCTTGGTACGATAATGAAATCGGCTACTCACACAAGGTAGTTGAGCTCATCAAGACAATGGCTAAGAAGAACGGTTCTAAATAATTTGTAAGACTATTCTAATAAATTATATAAAACTTACTTCAGACCGCTGCTATTCGTTTGGCAGCGGTCTTTTTTTATATGTACCCCCGTATGTTTACAGAGAATTAATCCTAATATCTTTCTATAAACATAATACAACATACCATTTAAATTCCAAAAAGTTAAATTATGTAATAATGTTCTATATATAAATAGGTGTAATGGCTTTCAAAACGAAAGAAATCATAAATCGAAGTTTTTTATGTACGATTTATGCAAAATCACTTGTATATTAAGAATTTTGTTATTACATTTGTGATATCAAAATGATATCAATTATAAAACATTTTAAATTATGGAATCAAAAGAAAAGAATTACAGTGGCATTAAGATCAATGGATTTCTCATGCTATTATTTCATTTAGTTATAATCCCTGCATTCATAGTATATATGGCTATAACCGGAACTGTAACAGCATACATTGGTCTTGGCATTGCTGTACTTGTTTGGTTTCTGCTTCTTGCAGGATATATGCAGCTCGAACCTAACGAAGGACGAGTAATGGTATTCTTTGGTGATTATAAGGGTACATTCAAGGATACAGGTTTCTTCTGGGTAAATCCTTTTATGGACAAGAAGAAGGTTTCACTGCGTGCACGTAACCTCGACGTAGAACCTATCAAGGTAAACGATAAAATCGGTAATCCTGTGCTCATCGGTATGGTACTCGTATGGAGACTTAAGGACACATACAAAGCAATGTTCGAAATCGACTCACAGACAATGGCAGGTAACTCTACAAGCATGAACCAGGTAAATAACCGAATGATAGCATTCCAGAACTTCGTAAAGATTCAGAGTGATGCTGCACTCCGTCAGGTAGCCGGTCAGTATGCATACGATGAGAACGAAACAGAAGACGAAGAACTTACTCTTCGTGCCGGTGGTGAAGAGATTAACGAACAGTTAGTACAGAAACTTAACGAACGTCTTGAGATGGCCGGACTCGAAGTCCTCGAAGCTCGCATCAACTATCTTGCTTATGCTCCTGAGATTGCAGCAGTAATGTTACGTCGTCAGCAGGCATCTGCTATCATAAGTGCCCGCGGAAAGATTGTAGAAGGTGCAGTGTCTATGGTACACATGGCTCTTGACAAACTTAAGGACGAACACATTATAGATCTTGATGAAGACAAGAAGGCTGCAATGGTAAGCAACCTGCTCGTAGTACTCTGCGCCGACGAATCGGCACAGCCTGTTCTCAATGCCGGAACCCTGAATCATTAATCAGTTTAATGGAAAAGAAAGAAAAGACCAAAAGTTTTGTTCTTCGCGTCGATGCAAAGACGATGGATGCCATAGAAGCCTGGGCCGAAGACGAGTTTCGTTCCACTAACGGCCAGCTTCAATGGATCATTGCCGAGGCTCTGCGCAAAAGCGGACGCTTAAAGAAAAAGAAAAACAAAGAAGAAGGTGAAGATGAATAATTTATTGAATCGCTTAAAGTCTCCCATCCCTGTAACTGACAGGGTATTGGAAATTGCTGCAGGCATAATATTCATAGCAATGCTTGTAATGACGGCAATTCTTTACAATATGGCGCCTGATACAGTTCCAAGTCATTTCACATTTACAGGCCATGCAGATGAATGGTCGGACAAAATTTTCTTATGGCAGACATCCGGATTGTTCGTCATATTCATGGTAATTACTTACATATCGGCATATTATACAGACAGAAATGTAGTACGCCTTCCAACAAGAAAAAAGCTCATGAATGAATACCAGAAAGCGCTGTCTTCAAGACTGTGCCGCATAATAAATATTGGTCTTGCAATCCTATGGTGTAACATTTTATTATCAGCATCATCAGAAATACTCGGAATAGGAGAAACTTTAATATCCGTATTAATATTTGCGAGTACGGCTCTGATAATAATACCTTCTATATATTACACCATAAAAATTATACGACAATAACAGAGTTTTTTCCATAAAGTAACGTAACGCCATATTATTAAAACGAATAATATGGCGTTTATTATTTATGTATGCCGATTATATTAAATTTATTTTATTAATTATATATAAATTCATACCTTTGCATCCCGTTAAATAATTGCAATAAAATAAAAGATTATGGAAACAGAAGAAACCGTAAAGGTTGGATTTCTTAAGCGTAAGAACATCGAGTTCTCTGCAAAACGTTATTTACAGGATGCTCTTTCGGCAATGGCTCTCGGACTCTTTGCATCTCTCCTGATAGGACTGATTATTAAGACTGTCGGACAGCAGGTAATGAACTTAACGGGCGAAAATGAAGTCTGCAATTTTCTGATACAGACTGGCGCCGATGCCATGAAGTATATGGGTGCTACAATGGGTGTTGCAGTGGCATGGGGACTGAAGGCTCCGGCACTTGTAATGTTCTCAAGCGCCATAACAGGTATGATGGGAGCTGCATTAGGAGGTCCTGCCGGTGCATTTGTGGCTGTAGCGATAGGTGCAGAATTTGGCAAGGCCGTTTCTAAAGAAACACGTGTTGACATCATCGTAACACCTGCAGTTACAATTATACTGGGTGCCATAGCAGCAATATTAATAGGTCCTGCCATCGGCAAACTCATGGAAGGTCTGGGACAAATTGTAATGAACGCGACAGAGATGGAACCTTTCTTCTGCGGAATAATAGTAGCAACAATAGTAGGTCTTGCCCTTACGGCTCCTATTTCAAGTGCTGCACTATGTATAATGCTTGGACTCGAAGGTCTTGCAGCAGGTGCGGCCACAGCAGGATGCTGCGCACAGATGATAGGTTTCGCCGTAATATCATATAAGGAAAACGGATTCGGAGGATTCCTCGCACAGGGTATCGGCACTTCAATGCTTCAGATATCCAACATCTTTAAGAATCCGTGGATTCTTGTACCTCCGACATTAGCCGGAGCGGTAGCAGGTCCGGTAAGTACATGTCTGTTCCACATGACAAACAATGCGATGGGTGCCGGAATGGGAACATGCGGTCTTGTAGGACAGATAGGAACATTTACCGACATGGGATTCACGACACCAACATTAATCGGAATCCTTGTGGTTCAGATTATCCTTCCAGCTATCGTAGCCTTAATAGCCGACCGCATACTTAGAAAGGCTGGTAAAATTAAAGGCGAAGATTATAAACTGAATTTATAACAAGCAGATTATAAATTATTTTGGTCTGTACAAGTCACGTGAGTGACAGTACAGACTTTTTTATGTTCTGTCTTTAAATATATGATAGCAAAAAGCCTGATACATTGAAGTATCAGGCTTTTTGTTATTTCTGAACTGAATCTGTTTTAGAAATCGTATCCCAAGTTCACGAAGAAATATGGAGATCTCGTTCTTGACGAATAACCAACGCTTCCGCCAAGCGGTCCGAACATACTGTCATAATAATATGCCACACGGTAACCCGTAATAGGATCATTGTCGAACATATCCTTCAGTTTATTGTTATTATATGCAATAGAGAACGTAGCAAACACATAATGATTGTCAGACATACGCTGACGAGCCTGTATGCTGAATGCTGCAAACATATCATCCATATATTCTATGTTACGCATTCCTGCAAAAGGCAGCTGCTGTTCCATATAATGACTGAATACGTTTCCGCCAACGACATTACACAGACTTACAGGTGTCTCACTACCAAACAGGAATCGTCCGTAGAACATCGGCTGCAATGTAAAACGGGTGTTAAACGCCCATGTCCTGCGCCACATTGCCAAAAGTGTAGACAGTCCCGAATGTCCTTGGTACTCAAACATATTATCAGTATTATAGGCATACTTTATTTCAAACTTCGAACCTCTGTCGGTAAAGATTCCATTACGCTCAGAATCATAATATACACGGAATACATAACTTAAGAACGTTTCATCCTCAAAATCATTGAAACGCGGATCTTCACCGGTAAGCACATCACTGTAATGGTAATAGTCCATGTTAAGTCCGAGGTCTATCATGAAATTTCTCCAACGCATATTAAGGAATTTCAGTTCCACCTTATGCGCATGAAACGTCATGTTATAATCCTTGTCACCTTTATAATATATATTAAGGTCATTGTTTCTGAACTGATATGACAGAGAGAATCGCGTAAAGTTAAACGGATTGAAGTCACCTTCAACTTGCGCAAGAATACGTTTTCCAAGACGTCCCGTAAAGTTCAGGTTTACAGGCATCTTTCCCGAATGCAGCTGATGCAGATAATTTGCCTGGACCGACACCATTTCCTCCGAGTCAAAACGAACACCTACGTTTACCTCGCTGGCACGCTTTTCACCAGCCTTTATCAACAGCCAGTAACCACCTGCCATAGGACGCAGTTCGTATTTAGCATCTCTGTAAAACAAGAAACTGCGCATTGCCGTAATTGTCTGTTCTATCTGTGTCGACGATATACTGTCTCCTTCTTTGAGATGATACCTGCGCTTTAAATATTTTTCATCCGATTTATTAACATTCTCAAAGTCTATAGCCATTATCTGTACCTTTGTAGGAAGTCCCGACTGTTTCCACAGGAATTTCTTAGGCGGCATGTAGTCAGCCGGAAGACCAAGACCTTTCTTTAATGACATGAGCGCATCCCAGTGTTCCATCGCAGCCTTCTCACCTCTTACTAAAAGAGTATCTATCGCTTCAGGATTGAAACTTACGGCAGAATAACCTTCTACGTCTACCTTAATAGGGACATCTGTATCAGCCCAGTTTTCAGCAAATTTGCTCTTACATGTAATATCTATAAGCTGTCCCATGATGTCGATACCACTACGCAGTTCGCTTGCACCCTTCTCGTCAGAGTCTACCGATACACCGATTACGACATCAGCTCCCATTTTACGTGCTACATCCACCGGGAAGTTATTCTTCATACCACCATCCACAAGTACCATCGAGTCCTCACGCACTGGAGTAAACATAATGGGTATCGACATACTTGCACGCATGGCTTTTGACAGAAGTCCTCTGTTTATAACCACCTCACGATCCGAAACAATATCTGTTGCGACACATGCAAAAGGTATCGGCAGATTGTTGAAGTTTGTTGAGTCGTGATAACCTACTGTAAGTTTTGTAAACAGATTAGAAAGATTCTCGCCTCTTACAAGACCGCCCGACTGCTTAAGTATTCCGGATTTTTTCGAGAACAGAGGTTTCGAAATTATATATGTAAGCTGTTTGTCACGCTCCTCTATTGTCTGATCCTTAACATCAGCCCTGTCCGACAACACCAGCGACCAGTCCACCCTACGTACTATCGAATCGAGCTTGTGAGCATCATAACCAATGGCATAAAGACCACCCACGATAGATCCCATAGAAGTACCGACTATATAGTCGATAGGGATACCTGCTTTTTCTATTACACTTAAAGCACCTATATGCGCAACTCCTTTAGCTCCACCACCGCTAAGCACAACTGCAACTTTCTTACGACGCTGCTCTGTATTTTCCTGAGCCACGACCGATGAAACAAACGTAATTGCAAGCAATATTAACAATAATGTTTTCTTCATTACACAATTCTATTATATTGCAAATGTACTAAATAAATGATACAAAACTAATGCTGTATATATATTTTTTAAATTTACAAGTATTGAAAATGTTTTTTATGCGATAAAGATACTTAACACAATCTCTGCTTGACAAGACATACTGATTATTATAAATATTATATGATAATACTAACACTTCGTAAAAAGGAATAATAAATAATACAAACATTAGGCTGTGTGGATAAATTTATTATATTTGCAAATGAATTAAACATAAACAAGAAAAGAAATGAAAAAATTATTATTAGTATCGGCTATCCTCGCAGGAACAATGTCGGTTTCGGCACAGAAGGTAACTACAAAAGTTACTGGAGATGCAGGAAATGCTAAGATGGTATATCTTTACAAAACAACAGCCAGAAATGCATCTGACAGTGTAAAAGTTGTAAACGGCAAGTTCAGCATGGACATAAACATGGACAATAACGATTTTGCATACCTCGTAACAGACAGTCGCAAGAATGTTATCATCGTCACAGACGGAACTCCTGTCAATGCAAACTTTAACGACGGTACCGTATCAGGCTCTGAACTTAACAATACTTTAAGCAATATCAACAGTGCCATCACAAAGAAGACATCAGAGATGTATGAGACATACGGAAAGTTAGTTGAACTTGACAAGCAGAATACTCCCGAGGCTAAGGCACAGATGGAGACTCTCGGTGCAAAACTTAACCAGCAGGGAGATGAAGTAGAAGCCATGAACATTAAGGCTCTCGATGAGAACAAGAACAACCTCCTCAGTGTTTATTTTCTGAGCCAGATGTACAGAGATATGGATTTCAACACACTGGTAAAATATGTAAACAAAGATTACGCTTTCTATAACCATCCGATGCTCAAGGGCATAAAGCAGTACATCACCAACATGGAAAAGAAAGCTCCGGGTAAGATGTTTATCGACGTAGCAATTCCAGATAAGGACGGCAATCCTCACAAACTTAGCGAATGGTGTGGCAAGGGCAAGGTTGTACTCATCGACTTCTGGGCAAGCTGGTGCGGTCCCTGTCGCCAGGAGATGCCTAACGTAGTGGACAACTACAAGAAATATAAGGACATGGGCTTTGAGGTAATCGGTATTTCATTCGACCAGAACAAAGAGGCATGGCTCAACGGTGTAAAGAAGCTCGGTATGGAATGGCCGCAGCTCAGCGAACTTAAATCTTGGAACAACAAGGCAGGTCAGCTTTATGGCATCAATTCTATTCCTTCTAACGTACTCGTAGACAGAGACGGAAAGATTCTTGCACTCGACCTCCGTGGCGAAGATTTAGGCAATAAGCTAAAGGAAATATTTGGTAAGTAAGTTTTTATTTATAAAAAACTGCAGTACAGGGCAGGTGTATCTAAACAATGATACGTCTGCCCTGTCTTTTGTTATCATGCAGTGCCAATGTTATACGCACACAGAATAAAAAGAAAGCTCAACCTTAGTATTTTGTGTATTAAATATGTTTACATTTGGTGTTAGTTCGACAATTATTTCTATCTTTGTAAGTTCAAAGAATGGATTTTTTAATTACTAATCATGAAGTCACTAAAAGAGCTATATAAAATAGGTAAAGGTCCGTCGAGCAGTCATACAATGGGACCGCAGAAGGCAGCCACGATATTTGCCGAAAGACATCCCGAAGCAAAACATTTCGAGGTTACACTCTACGGTAGTCTTGCAGCCACAGGTAAGGGACACATGACCGACGTTGCAATCGAAGAAGTACTTAGAAAGACAGCTCCTGTTAAATTTGTATGGAAACCTTCTGTATTCCTTGACTTCCACCCTAACGGAATGGAATATAAGTCGTTCGATGCCAGTGGCAAGATGACCGACGACTGGTTTGTATACAGTATTGGCGGCGGTGCTCTTTCTGAAGGCAAAGATGATGATGCACTCAACACTAAAGACGTTTATCCCATGCAGACTCTTTCTGAAATACTGCGATGGTGCGAACATTACGGACGTGGATACTGGGAATACGTTGATAAGTGCGAAGATCCCGACATCTGGGATTATCTCAAAGAAATATGGGAAGCCATGAAAGCCGCAGTAGAAAGAGGTATCAACACAGAAGGTGTCCTTCCGGGTTCTCTTAATCTTCCGCGTAAGGCTGCTACATATTATATTAAGGCTTCCAGCTATAACGAAAAGATGAAGATGCACGGTATGGTATTCGCCTATGCTCTTGCTGTCAGTGAGGAAAATGCAGCTGGCGGAACGATTGTGACAGCGCCGACATGTGGTTCGAGCGGTGTTCTCCCTGCTGTTCTTTATCATCTTTATAAGGATTACAATGTAAACGAGACACGTATAATTCATGCACTTGCTACTGCCGGCATTATTGGAAACGTAGTAAAGACTAATGCTTCAATCTCCGGTGCCGACGTAGGTTGTCAGGGTGAAGTAGGTGTTGCCTGTGCGATGGCTTCGGCTGCTGCATGTCAGATTTCAGGTGGCAGTCCTTCTCAGATTGAATATGCTGCCGAAATCGGTCTTGAACATCACCTCGGAATGACATGTGACCCTGTATGCGGACTTGTTCAGATTCCGTGTATAGAACGTAATGCTTTTGCTGCCACACGTGCTCTCGATGCTGATCATTATGCAGCATTCTCCGATGGCCGTCACCGTGTTTCATTCGATAAGGTTGTTCTTGTCATGAAGCAGACTGGTAACGATCTTCCTTCTCTTTACAAGGAGACAAGCGAAGGCGGTCTGGCTAAGAACTTCAAAACTCGCAAGGGATATAAGACAAGGGGTATGGGAAGTTAAGTTTCGTACCTTATCTTTATACTGATACGGAAGAATAAAGTCGGTGACATTTATTCTTCCGTATTTTTTTACTGTATTATCTGGTTGCGGGCATTTATTAACCACCATAACATCATTTATTCATACTAAACGACACTTCTGAAGAATATTATTGCTAACTTCGTACACGTTAGCAATATCACATACAGTCATTATTAATGAATCTATTATGTCAGCCAAGATATTATCAGCAATATTCAAGTGTTTTCGCTTAATAAGGATGCGGAAGAAACGCCGTAAACTCAAAAACACAGATTTTAGTATAATCAGCAACAACTGCGTAGGAGCAATGATTTCAAACGACATGAAAGAGCGTTTTAATTCTCCAACGGTAAATCTTTATATTCCGTTTCCTGATTATATGTATCTTATAGAGAACCTGAAAGATATTGTAAACGAGAACATTGCAGACATAACAGGGAACAACGACTTTCCAATAGGACTTCTGGGAGGCAAAGTCCATATTTATTTTCTCCATTACAGCAGTTTCGAAGAAGCATGCAAGAAATGGCACGAGCGTGCTGCACGCATAAGATACGACAACATTTATTTTATACTCATAGAGAGAGACGGATGTACGCTCGAAATGCTGAAAAAGTTTGACGCCATGACCCTCAATCACAAAATTGCCATTGTTCACAAACCATACGATGGTCTGCGCTGCCAGGCATACATTCCGGGATATGAGAAAGACGGAGAGATAGGGAATATTATCGAATACACCGGAATAAGCGGAAAAAGAATTTACGACACTGTAGACTGGATATCATTTCTAAACAAGAAATAAAAAAGAAGTCCTGTCACACCTGTGAGATGACAAGGGCTCAGTAGATAAATCATGGGGATAAATTCTTTCACTTTGGATTATTACCT